>SKWY01000279.1 GCA_007128675.1 Deltaproteobacteria bacterium
TCGAACCGACTGGAGTCACTGGCGGAGTAGAGGTAGCTCGCAGAAGCAGGCGCTTTCGCGGGCATCCTTGTCGGTGTCGTCATGGTCACTCTGCCGATGAGGGTGATGGCAAAGGGAAGTTGGATGCCCGCTACGAAGGGCTTTGCTTTCCTTGGACCAAGACGGTAATAGGTCTTCTTGGACGTGAAGAGATCCCGAATGACTTAAAAGGAGTCACTTGAAGATGCGCGAGATTCACGTGGAAAAGGTGCGCGATTGCGTCAAGGAGATGTGCATCGATGCCAACAACAACCTGGGGCAGGATGTTGTCGGGGCGTTCGAGCACTCGTTGAAGATAGAGGAGTCTCCCACCGGAAGGAATGTGCTGGAGCTGCTTCTCGAGAACGCCAAGATTGCTAGGCAAGAGCAAGTGCCCATGTGTCAGGACACCGGCTTCGCCGTGATATTCGCCGAGGTAGGACAAGACCTTCGCGTGGTTGGCGGAGACCTACGAGCCGCAATCGACGAGGGGGTGCGTCGAGGTTACGAGGAGGGCTACCTTCGAAAATCGATAGTCAGCGATCCCATCGAAAGGGTGAACACGAAGGATAACACTCCGGCCGTCGTGCACTTCGATATCGTGCCTGGAGACAAGCTCAAGCTGACCATCGCGCCCAAGGGAGGCGGCAGCGAGAACATGAGCGCCTTGAAGATGCTCAAGCCCGCCGACGGCAGGCAGGGAGTCATAGATTTCGTCGTTGGCCAGGCTAGGCTCGCCGGTCCGAATCCTTGTCCGCCGACTGTTCTAGGCGTGGGCATAGGAGGGACATTCGAGAAGGTCGCTTTTCTTGCAAAGAAGGCACTGCTCAGGCCCTTGGGGCAGCCTCACCCGAGCCCCTTCTATGCCGAGATGGAAAAGGAGATCTTGGACAAGGTCAACAACACAGGGATAGGCCCCCAGGGTTTCGGCGGAAGGGTCACCTCTCTTGCGGTGCACATAGAGACATACCCTTGTCACATTGCGAGCTTCCCGGTGGCTTTGAACATCAACTGTCATGCCTCGCGCCACTCGGAGCGGGTGCTCTAGGAGTCAGCCATGGCCGTCAAGAACATCACTACCCCACTCGCCGAAGACATCGTGATGGATCTCGAGGCGGGAGATAACGTCCTCATTACGGGAGTCATCTACAGCGCGCGAGACGCCGCGCACAAGAAGCTGGTTGATCTACTAGAGAAGGGAGAGGAGCTTCCTCTCGATCTTCAGGGACAGATTATCTATTACGTTGGCCCTGCTCCGGCCAAGCCGGGACAGGTCATAGGTTCGGCAGGCCCCACGACCAGCGGGCGCATGGATCCCTATACCCCCGCGCTCCTCGAAAAGGGCGCCAAGGGACTGATCGGCAAGGGAAGCAGGAGCCAGAAGGTGAAAGACGCCCTTAGGGAGCACAAGGCCGTGTACTTCGCTTCAGTGGGAGGTGCCGCCGCGCTGACCGCCAAGACGATAAAGAAGGCGGATCTGGTAGCCTACGAGGAGCTGGGTGCCGAGGCCATCCGTCGCCTGGAGGTCGAGGATTTCCCAGCGACCGTGGTCAATGATGCCCACGGAAACGATCTCTACGTGGATGGCGCCGAGAAGTACGCTCGCGACTAGTCTTCTGCCCGGGTAGGATCCGCCGCTACCGATCCCGCATCTTTCGCTCTCTCCAGTTTTACGCCCCCGTTCGCGCACGCAGTCGGTCGACCCGATACTGGACCCAACGCCACCCGAGGCCCGCAACGAAGAACCATGCCGCGATCCGCAGGGCCCCGATCCCGCATCCTTCGCGCTCTCCATTTCCGCGCTCCCCCTCGAAATGACACCCCAGCAGGTCACTTCCCGGATGGCGTCTCTCTTCCGCCCGGAGGCCCGGCTTCTGGGAACCCTAGAAAGCTTCACCCGACGAGCGAGGTCTTCTGTCGCTCGCAATGGCCCCCCCCATGGCCTCGCGGGAAGACGATAGGCGATGGATCCCTTGGGTCTTGCCTCCGCTTGACCGCCCTTGGTCTTCGCCTATGTGTAGGATGAGATGGGTGTCGTGCGCGCGTTGTCGTCGATACCTTCGGCGGTAAGGCGCCTATATGGATCAACTCCAGCTTCGCCGGCACAAAAAGGAACGGGAAGCTGCGTCTAGAGGAGGAAGACCATGACTACTCCTGGTGGACCAAGTGGACCTGGTGGCCCGAAAAAGCCGGAAGAGCACACCGGGCCGCAAGGCAAAAAAAGAGCTGTCGAGCATGAGACCGAGTACTACGGAACCGAGCATCCCACTGGCGAGAGAGCAACCTCCAGAGTGAGCTGGGGAGGAGTGTTCGTAGGCGTATTCGTCACGCTTGCTGTTGGGATGGCGATTCTTTCACTAGGCGCCGCGCTAGGCTTGAGTGCCGTGGATCCAGCCACGGCCGATATGACGGCGCTCGGGTGGGGAACCGGCATATGGTCGATAGTGACGATTATTCTAGCCACCTTCGTTGGAGCATTCGTGAGCGTGAAGGCTTCGAATCTTCGATCGAGCCGTGATGCCGGAGTACAGGGTGGAGCCGTGTGGGCTCTTTCGTTTCTCATGATGACGCTCTTCGCAGGCGCCATCGCGGCCGCTGGTGCGGCGGTTGCCGTAGCCGCGGAACCGGTGGCTCCCGCCGAGACGATAGGTGAGGTTGCTACTTGGGGCTACTTCGTTGGGGCGGCGCTGGGTGCAATCTCGGGCGTCTTGGGAGGTCTTGCCGGTTACCCGACCGAGATGCGAGCTGGTGAGGAGCCAAGGAAGAAGGTCAGGGTAAGGGAGCGAGAGCTTCAACCCAGTGAGGCGTGATTCGCTTCGGATCCCATCAGGGACCCGCGACGAGCCGAGCGGCGAGCCTCACGGAGCGTCTCGCCGCTTTGCGAAGGTGCCTTGACCTCATGACTAGCCACGCGAGTCCCGGCCCTACCGCTTCGTATGAGCGCACCACTGCCCGGCCGATGGCGTTTTTTGTCAAGACGTCATCTCTATACCTACGAAGGACCGTGACCTCCCAAGCATTTGGGCCCGAGGCCGCCGATGCCACGAAGCAGCGACCGTTCGAGCGAACCCAGAAGTCTTGGCCGGTGGAGTAGTTTCGCGCTTGCCTGAGCCTTCGGGCGGAGTCGTAGGTGAGTAGGACCAGATCATCGGGCCGCATTTCTCCGTCGGCTGTGCCGCCTAGCAGGTAGTCGAAGACTATTTCATGCTCTGCCCCATCGGCTCCTACTACGAGGAGGCGATAGGTTGCAAAACTATGACGCTTCTCCTTTTGTGCTCGAACCACCGTTGCCAAGAAGACGACGAAGGCGCTGGTGCAAGCGCTGCACTCGAATCGGTGGGTCGGATGCTTGTAGATCAAGCGGTACCTTCTTACTTGCAAGCAGCTTTCATTCGGGCAGCGCAGATGAAAAGAGAGCCAGCCTTCCGGGTCAAAGTCGTACTTGGAGTGACCGGTGGCTCGGTCATACACCAGCTCGGCTGCCGCGTGGGCTTTGCGGGGATCGCCTGCCTCGCTGCTTGGAACAATGGAACCGAGCGCCCCTCTGGCCTTGTCGAAACACGCTCGCGCCTCGTCGCCCTTGCCGTCGGCGGCGAGCGTCAGGGCCCTTGCCTGTGCCTCCATCGATTCCGAAAGAGACTCAACCGCCGGCTCCAGGGAGCCGGCGGCCTCCAGGGAGAGAGCCAGCCCATAGTAGCGAGCGAGCCGCCCGGTGGCTTCCTCTATCGATTCGAGCTCCTCTGGTCCGGCATGCCCGTCGACAAGAACCTTGGAGAAAAGTGGTCTCTGCTCGACGAAGAGTTCCATCAGCGCTCGTCGCAGACCATCCACCTTGCGCGGGTCAGCCGTCTCGCGAGAGCGCTTGGCCGCGCTTTCTCTTGCTCTGGAAAATGAAGGGGGAAGCTCGGACATGACCGATTCGAGATGACATGAGAGGCCGTTTGGCTCGAGCGTTCGCTCTACGAGGCTCGGAGGGCATGACCCGCCGGCGGCGGGGCTCGAGCGACTCGTTGCGCGATAGCGTCCTGACGGCTAAGAGGTTGTGGGTCGAAAAGGCTTTATTTCGAAGTGGTAGCCGATGGTCAAGAAGGAGATCCGAGTTCCTAGGACCAAGACCCATTCTTCGGCGGCCTCTAGGCCGGCCTCGCTTGCGCCAAGTCATGGCCGTCACTTGCTCTCTTCGCGGTTTTCTTCCTACTTTTGCGCCTTTGGGTCCAGTCATTGAAGGGCCCTTGCCGCGGCGCCCGCAATTACTCTAAATTGGCGCGCCCATGACGGCGACACCGAACACTGGCTGCGCCGGGGAAAAGAACATGCTCGATGGCAAGAGGTTGGTGCTTGTGAGCAACAGGGAGCCCTATGTGCGAAAACAGGGCCCCGACAAAGGTCACTTCGAGCGCACGACCGGTGGCTTGGTGACCGCACTCGATCCGGTGATGCGTCGCTGCGGAGGCGTTTGGCTGGCATGGGACCCGGGAGGAGATCCCGCATTGCCACATCGCTTCGAGGTCCCGGAAAGTGGTCCCACCTTCACCCTCCGGCAGGTGCCGCTCTCACGGGGCGAGGTTCGGCGTTACTACTACGGCTTCGCCAACCGAGCCTTGTGGCCCCTTTGCCACTACTTCATCGATCGATGCCATTTCGATGACGAGCAGTGGAACGACTATGTAGCCGTGAACAGACGCTTCGCCGATGCTACAGCCCAGGAGGCGGCACGGGAGGATCTGATCTGGGTGCACGACTACCATTTCTGCCTTCTGCCGAGGATGCTTCGGGAGCGAAGGCCAAGAGGCACCATCGCCTACTTCTTGCACATCCCCTTTCCCGCCGAGGAGGTCTTCAAGATCCTTCCCTGGAGGAGGGAGATCCTAGAGGGCATTCTTGGCGCGGACCTAGTGGGGGTTCACGTTCCTTCGTACGTCACGGACTTCCTCGGATGCTGTGAGCGCCTTCTTGGTGCGAAGGTGGATCATGGGGCCAAAGTGGTCCATTGGGACGGAAGACAGGTGGCGGTCCAGGCCTTCCCGATAGGAATAGAGGTGGAGGAGATCGAAGGGATTGCCAGCGCGCCCGAGACAGCATCCAGGGCGCGCCGAATACGCAAGAACTTGAAGGAGTCCAAGGTTGTGCTCGGAGTCGATCGCCTCGACTACAGCAAGGGGATTCCCGAGCGTCTATTGGCCGTGGAGCGGCTGCTCGAGGAGGCCCCGGAGCTTCGAGGCGGGCTCACCTTCGTACAGGTGGCCGTGCCCAGCAGAACTCGAGTGCAGGAGTATAGGCACCTCAAGCGAGTCATCGACGAGCTGGTCGGGCGCATCAACGGCCGGTTCGGAGATTCGAGCTGGCAGCCTATTAGATATCTCTACAGGTCCCTTGGAAGACAGGACTTGATAGCCCATTATCTAGCCGCGGACGTGGCGATGATTACGCCTCTTCGTGATGGGATGAACCTGGTGGCCAAGGAGTACTGCGCGGCGAGGGTGGATGAGGATGGCGCGCTGCTCTTGTCGGAGTTCACGGGGGCGGCGGAAGGCCTGGCATCGGGAGCAATGCTGGTCAACCCTTTCTCGGTGGAGGGTACGGCAAATAAACTGCGCGAGGCGCTCGAACTGTCCCCCAACGAGCGTTCTTCCAGGATGAAGCTCATGCGTGCTCATGTGCGCGACACACACATCAACGTTTGGCTCCAGGATATTCTTCTTGCTGCATCCAAGATTCCTGGCGCGGATTGCATCGGGTAATAGTGAGTGCCCAAGGAGCATTAGAAGATGACCAAACCCCTGTGGGAATCCTGGGCCGAGATCGAAACTAGTCTCATGACAGCGGACTCCTTGCTTGCGTGCTTCGATTACGATGGCACCTTGACGCCAATCGTTTCGACACCTGAGGAAGCCATAGCCACCCCGCAAGTGCGAGGGGCGCTGCGAGAGCTAGGCTCGCTCGAGGGAGTGGTTGCTGTGGTGGTCAGCGGAAGACCAGTGAAGCAGCTCCTCGAGCTCGTTCCGGGCGAGGCTCTTTGGCTGATAGGTCATCATGGACTCTGCGTACGTTCTCCCGATGGTGAGGAGTCCTCGATGGTGGACGAGGAGACGGCCACGAAGGCTCTCGAGCCCTTGCGAGAGATTGGGCAGAGAGTTGCCGATGCTTCTCCCGGTCTACGACTGGAGGATAAGGGCAGTGGTCTCGCGATGCATACTCGGAATGCGTCTCGTCTGGCCGCCAAGGATGCCGCGGAGCTGTTCTGTGATGAGGCGCAGAAGCTCCAGGGTTTCTCTCTTTTTCGCGGCAAGGAGGTCTACGAGGTCAAGCCAGTCGGCTTCGACAGGGGACAAGCCATCCTGGCTTTGCGTGAAAAGGTGGCGCCCGAAGCCCTGGTTTTGTACGTCGGAGACGATACGCCCGACGAGGACGCTTTTCGAGGCCTGCTCGATCTCCCAGACTCGGTGACCGTAAAGGTCGGTGACGGGACCATCGAGACCGCCGCGAGGTATCGCGTCGACGATACCCATGACGCCGTCGATCTTCTGCGCCGCTTGAGGGCTTTGCGGGGCAAAAAAGGATGATGGAGAGCTCTGCCTCTCGGGCGGGGTAACTCGGCCTGGCGCCTCGGGCGCATAGCCGCTAACCTCCCCGGTCCCTCTACGGACCGAAGCGAGGAGCGGCCATGAGTGCTTCCGACAAGACCACCCTCTCGACAAGTGGTGACGACGATTCGCGCGATACATCCAAGGCCAATGACGAGCGGCAAGAAGAGCCCGGCAACGAGGAGAAGAACGAGCAGGCGGAGGCGTCTCCAGGACGACGGGATCGCGAGGATGAGACGCCTTCGCTGCTCTTGCGTCTGCTCGACCATGTCGAAAGGGCCGGCAACCGACTGCCCGCGCCGGTCACGATATTCTTCATCTTCGCCGTGCTCGTGCTGCTGGGCTCCTGGCTTGCCTCGCTTCTTGGAGTGAGCGCCAGCCACCCTGGCACGGGTGAGACGATCACCTCGCACAATCTCTTGTCCCATGAGGGCATCTACCGTCTCATCACCGAGGCGGTCTCCAACTTCACCAACTTCGCGCCCCTTGGAACGGTGCTGGTGGTGATGATTGGCATCGGGGTCGCCGAGCGCAGCGGCCTGATATCCACGGGGCTTCGCCAGCTAATGGCCTGGGTGCCCCGATCCTTGGTAACCGCGACTCTGGTCTTCGCCGGGATCATGAGCAGCATGGCCGCCGACGCCGGCTACGTGGTCCTTACTCCTCTCGGCGCCGTCCTCTTCGCGGGCATGGGCCGCCACCCGATTGCCGGTCTAGCGGCCGCCTTCGCCGGAGTTTCCGCCGGCTACAGCGCCAACCTATTCATAACGAGCCTCGATCCCCTGCTCGCGGGCTTCACGACCGAAGCCGCGGCGATGCTCGATCCCGCCTATGAGGTTCACGCGGCCTCCAACTGGTACTTCATGATCGTTTCGGTCCCACTGATGACGCTGGTGGGCACATTCGTCACCACGAGGCTCGTTGAACCTCATCTGGGCTCGTGGACTCCCAAGGACGGCGATCCAACCGAGACGCCAGAGGCCGTTACCTCGACGGAGCGTTGGGCTCTCTTGGCAGCTGCTGGGGCCTTCCTTCTCTCCTTGATCTTGGTGGCCTTCTTGGTGGTGCCGGAGGGGGCTATTCTTCGTGACGACCAGGGAGGTCTGGGGCCGTTCTACGGAAACATGGTCCCTATTCTTCTCGTGGTGTTCTTCCTGCCGGGTCTGGCCTATGGCCTCGTCGCAAGAACCATCACGAGCGACAAGGCGGTCGAGAA
>SKWY01000090.1 GCA_007128675.1 Deltaproteobacteria bacterium
GACCAGCGGCTTCGGCGAGACCTCTTCTTGGGGCGAGATAGGACCTCTTACCGCCTCGAAACCGGGCGGTATACCGGTCGCCTTCGGAGTCGTCATCGTTTCTTCGTCTTGGGCCGTGGCGGGGGTGAGGCCGAGATCGGCGCCGCTCACTACAGCCGGCGCCACGAGAGCAAGGAGTACCGCGGCAAGAAGGGTGGCTGTCTTCATGTTTCCTCCAGTCCCGAGTCCTCGGCGAGGAGGTAGAGCTCGTCGAGACGTGCCTCGGCTCGACCGATTGCGAGGCGCGCGGTCAAAAAGACGAGAAAGACCAAGAGAAAACCCGCCAGGCAGACAATGAGAGCAAGAAGCATGTCGGGGTGAAGCCCACCCTCGGATACGACCCGTGTTGGGTGCTGTCCTCGCCACAAATCAACGGAGAAGTAGACGATGGGCAGCTGAACCGTTCCAAAGATGGCTATTGCGGCGGCAAGCAACCGAGCCCCGGGCCCCCCGAAGGCGCGCACCAGCAGGTAGGCGAGGAGCACGAGCTCCAGCACCAAGAAGGTGGTCAGACGAACGTCCCATTCCCATGGCGTTCCCCACGTCTTGTAACCCCAAAGTGGTCCGGTGATTAGGACCATCAGCCCAAAGAGCGTCGCAAGCTCGAGGCTGGAATGAGCAAGACGATCGGCTCCATCCCTCCGAGTTGCGATGAAGGCAACGCTCGCGCCGGCTCCGATTAACAAGGCAAGAAACATCACCCAGGCAGCGGGAACGTGAATGTAGAAGATCTTCTGCACCAGCCCCATCACCGCTTCCGTGGGGGCGATGTAGAAAACGAGGTATATGCCAAGGCCGATCAGGAGAAATGCCGTGAGGACCGTGGCCGGAAAGAGCAGCCTCGCCTTCGGCAAGGAGTTGCCTCCAGACAGAATGCTCCTCTCTTCTTGGTCCATCTTGTTCTCGTGATCGATGGGTGATGCCGTCATGACTTCGTTGCGTCTCCGTTCTTCTACTCGACGACTAGACGTTCGAACATCCATAGAGCCGCTACCGCGATGAGCGCGTCGAAGGCCACTAGGATGGAGGTGAACAGCTCCACTCGTGCTCTGACGGGTTCGCCCGAGAAGAGCTCGGCGGTGCCCAATACGCCGGCTATCAGCAGCGGATAAGAAAGAGGATAGAGGCAGATAAGGAATAGTAGATCTCGGGATCGTCCCTTGGCCATCAAGGCCCCGAAGAAGGCCCCTAGCAGAGAGAAGCCGAGCATGCCGAGAAACAAGAGAATGCCTAATCGCGCGATGCTGTCTACGAGGGGGACCTGGAAGAGAAGGGCTACCAGAGGAACGATGAGGATGGCCGTGATGAGCATGAAGACGAGTATTCCCACCGCCTTCGCAATGAGGATTGCGCCGCGGCTCGCCGGCGACAGGAGCATTGCCCGAAGGCCATCGGCCTCCCGTTCTCGATCGAATGCTCGGGAGAGCCCAAGTGTGCCGGCAAAGGTCATGCTGATCCAGAGTATGCCGGCGGCCGACTCCGGTGATGAGTCTTCGCCCCGTGTGAAAGAGAAGGAGAAGAGGAGCACGAGGAGTAGGGCGAAAAGGAGCATCGAGGCGAAAAGCTCCCCGCTTCGCAGCTCGGTCAGAAGGTCTTTTCGCAGTATCGTGGCGGCTTGAGTGAAAGGGCGCATGGGGTCAGCTGCCTCCAAGCTCAAGCAGGTTGGACGAGGATGGCTGCCCCGTGGATAGATGCTCGTCGTAGAGGGCCTTCAATGCCGGCTCATCCAATCCTTGTTCGATCGGGCCCATGAGGCGGCCGCCGGTAAGAAAGGCTACCTTGTCGGATAGTGCCGCGGCGATGGAAAGGTCATGGGTGACTAGAACCACCATTCTTCCGCGATTGCGAAGCTCCTTGAGGATGTTGAATAGACGAGCTGTGGCCTCGGAATCGAGGCCGCTGAAGGGCTCGTCCAGCAGTAGTAGGTCCGGGTCGGGAAGAAGGGCGCGTGCGAGAGAGAGCCTCTGCACCATTCCCCGGCTATAGGTTCTAGCAGGCCTCCTCCATGCTTCTTCGGGAAGCGATACCTCCTTGAGAAGCTCGGCGGCGCGTTTGGGAGCATCATGGAGGTTGTAGAGGCCGGCTGTGAAGCGAAGATTCTCCAGCGCCGACAGGTCGGGGTAGACGAGCCCGGAGTGAGAGAGGAGGCCTATGCGGCCACGCAGCCTTGCGGCTGCTTCCCCGTGGCTCAAATCTCCATACCTAACCTCTCCGCGCGAAGGCGAAAGGAGGGTTGAGAGAATGGAGATCAAGGTTGTCTTCCCGGCGCCATTGGGGCCTATGAGCGAGGTTATCTCTTTCGCCTCTATGACGAGATCCACGTTGGAAAGGGCCCTCTTGCGCCCGAAGCTGTGTGAGACTCCAAGGCAGGTTATGCGCGCGAAGCTCGTCACTTACCTCGGGCCTCCAGCTCTCGAAGTATCGAGGTCAATCGAGTGAGAAGATCGTCGTGGTCGACGGCGTAATCCGGCATGTCGATTATGCCCTCATTCCTGTCGATCTCGAGCTGTTCGATCTCGTCGAGGATGGCTCCCTTTTCTTTTTCCAGTCGTGCGCGATGATCATCCTTCCTCGGTCCACCAAGAAGGCCAAATACAAGCCCGGCAAAGAGAGCGATTCCCGCGAGCGCCAGAGCGATCCAGCGCCCAATCTCCATGCGAGAAGGAAGTCCAACTAGCCCAAAGGAGAGGTGTCCGCCATGGGTGCCTACGTCGATTACCAGAAGATGCAAGCCTTCGGCATGGTGCCGTGCGACGTTCATTACGTTTCGCCCAGACACATCGATACCAGGTATGTCCGGGAGGATCACGTGCATTACCTCGGATTCAATCCCAAAACTTTGATGATACTCGAGGGTTTGTCCTTTCAGCGGAACAACGAATCGAAGACGAACTAGGTTTACTCCGGGGGTAAACGGCCCGGCGATCGAGACTGGATCGAGGCTCGAATCGATCAGCATCTTTCGGTTGCTCTGCACCTGTCTCGCGCCGGACGGTAGCCCCAGCTCGAGGCCCATTTGGGGCTCGTAGTCCGTGTCCTTCCTGTTGTGGACATGAAGCACCTGCATCACCTCGACTCGATCCTCGAGGATTTCTAGCCGAATATGCGATCCTTCCCCGAGGAAGAGCGCCCCTGGTGCCGGTTTGGCGGCAGCGGGCGAGACGATGCAGAACGCGGTGGCGATGGCCAGGACAAAAAACCTCCCGCCATTGGCCATGTGAAAGGAGCCCTTCATTGCGAAGTCGCCCGCCTCGCTTCTTCGGATTTGTAAAGACCTTCGATGCGGGCGCGAGCCAAGGCCTCGGCCTCTTTCCTGAAGATCGCTTCTTCTCGGTCTAGAAGAGAGATGATCTCTAGAGCCTGCGCTTCATAACGGGATCGCAAATCCAAGTGGTCCTTGTCATTGATCTTTCCCATTGCATGGTCGAAGTCGATCTCCTTGATGGCAGTGAGCAGGCGCGTCTTTTCTTGGGCGAGTAGCTCTCTTTCCATGAAAGACCCCATGAGACCCTCGCCCGCTTTTCCCCTCAATGCGAAAAGAACCTCGCCTACAAGAAATATAGCTATCGATGTGGCCATTGCGGCCATCCCCGCAAAGAGACGAGCGAGCAGTGGGTCGTCTTGCCCCGAAAGGCCGAGTACGAAGAAGAAGGCCAGCCCAGCGGCGACGAGCACGCTGACGGCCCGGCCGTGCCGGCTGCTCACTCGGGTGGTGTTCACGTTTTGTCGGCTCCTTTCGGGTTGCCTGGCGAAGCGGCTTCATGCTCGCCGTAAGCGGCCGAGTCTTCATCGAGCAGGCTCTTGGCCGTTTTGTCCTCCTCAATGGCAAGCCCGCTCGTTTTCGATGGACTACGACGGGCATGTCGACCCTCCGGCCACACGGCTATTACGGTGCCGATCACCAGCATCAAGGAACCTAGCCAAACCCAGATGACCAGGGGGTTGATGACCAGTCGCAGGGCGATCTCTTCGCTGTCTGGATCCCATCCGGCGAGCACCACATAGAGATCGTCACGTATGCTGGTACGAATCGCAACCTTCGTGGTCGGCTGTTTGCTCTTCAAGAAGAGCCACCTTGCAGGCTCGAGGGTCGTGAGCATTCGTCCCCCCAGGTTCTTCACCGCCATCCTTGCGGTTGCTTCCTCCCGATGGTCGCTTCCAGTGAATCGAAGGTCCTTGTAGGTGAGGTCGAAGCGGCCAATGCGCTCGGAGGCGCCCGGTAAGAGGCTGACCTCCTTTTCCTCCTGGAACGCGTTTCCCGACCAGCCAATGAACATCAGCACGATCCCAAGATGGATGACGTAGCCTCCATAGCGTCTCTTACCTCGTATGACGAGCCCGAGGAAGGCCGCTGGCAGGCTCTCGTCCGTGTTTCGTCTTCTTACCTGAATGCCGCGCGCTACCTCTTGTCCGATCGTACCGATAACGAAACCGGCGAGAGCGTACGTCGTTATCGGCCAGAGGCCTCCTTTCAGGGCGCCGGCGGCGGCGGTCACGATCGCAAAGGCAACTCCAAGCAACGCGGGCCAAAAGAACTGTCTTGTCAGGGAATCCCGAGAAGCCTTACCCCAAGCGATGAGAGGTCCGATTCCCGTCAGAAGCAAGAGAATCAGGCCTAGCGGCACCATCCATTCGTTGAAGAATGGCTCGCCCACGCTTATCTGCTCACCGAGAAGATGATCGGAGAGTGAGGGGAAGAGAGTCGCCAGTAGAAGGAAAAAGGCCATCCCGATCAGGATCCAGTTGTTCAGGCCGAAAGCGAACTCCCGTGACAACATGCTCTCCATGTTCGAGGGGGAACGCAGCTTGTCGGCTTTGGCCCACATCAGGCCGAAGCTCACAACGAGTGAGAACACTAGAAAGCCTAGGAAGAAGTGGCCGATATCCGATTGAGCAAAGGAGTGTACCGATTGGACTATGCCGCTCCTAGTAATGAAGGTGCCTACTATCGTGAAAGCGAAGGAGAGGATCACCAAGGTCATGTTCCATCGTTTGAACATGCCTCTTCTTTCTTGAATCATCACCGAGTGGAGAAACGCGGTGCAGGTAAGCCACGGCAGCAGGCCGGCATTCTCGACCGGATCCCAAGTCCAGTAGCCTCCCCAGGCCAGCTCCTCGTAGGCCCATAGCTTGCCGAGAATCAGGCCGAGGGATAGGAAGAGCCAACCCACCAGGGTCCAACGGCGGCAGAGGCGCACCCAAGTCTCGTCGGTCTGACCGCTGGCCATTGCCGCCAAGCCGAAGGCGAAGGGAACCGCCATGCCGATGTACCCGATGTACATGGTAGGGGGATGAACAGCCATGTACGGGTTTTGGAGCATTGGGTTGAGTCCGGCACCATCCGAGGGAGCCCCACCGATCCAGGTCGAAAATGGGTTGGCGGCGAACAGGAGGAGCAGAACGAAAAAGGCGATGGTGGCCATCAGCACCGCGTTTGCATATGGAACGAGGCGGGTATGTCCTCGATTCACCCACAGAGCCAACGCGCTGTAGAGCGAGAGCACCCAGAGCCAGAAGAGAAGCGAGCCCTCCTGTCCGCCCCAGAAGGCCGAGACGAGGTAGACGACGGGCATCGAGAGGTCGGTGTGCTGGTAGACGTACTTGACCGAGAAGTCGCCCGATACCAAGAGGTAGAGCATGCAGCTCGCGGAGACCGTGACTAGCGCCGCGACCATGTAGGCAAGAATGAGTCCGGCGCTCTCGAGGCTTGGCAGCCTTCTTTGGTGGCCGACGATGGTGGCCATGCCAGAGCATGAGCTGGCGACCAACGAGAGCAACAGCGAGAGATGACCAAGCTCATGCATGCTTTGGGCTTGCTCCAGTCATGGGATTCGTCTTGGTAGTACCAACGGTTCGAGTTGCCGGGAAAGAGAAGGGGCTACTGGTCTGCTCCAGGCAGCCCAGGTTCTTCTGCCGTGTCGCGGCCAGGCGACCCTCGAGAGCCTGGCACGGGGTGACGCGCCGGAAGATCGCGGGCTGTTATGTCATCGGTTCTGCCGGCATGATCGTGAGGAGGCGGGCCCAGGGGCTCGTACTTCGATGGGCAGCGCGCGAAGACGCGCCTCGCCTCGAAATGACCATCGGAATGGAGCTTGCCCGAGACGACTACCTCCGCGCCTTCCGCGAAACTGTCGGGCACCGTACCCGTGTAACGAACCTCGATAGCCGCATCTTCATGCAATATCGAGAAGAGGTACTCGTGGGTACCAGGTCTATGGAAGATGCTCCCCTCCTCAACCGAGCCGGCGAGGCGCAGCCTTACCCCGGCCCAGCGCTCCTTCTCGTCCGCGATCTCGTCGACGTACTTGTAGTACTCGATGTTGTCAGCCATGCTCGAGTACATTAGATAACCGAGCCCTCCTGTCAGTACGAGGATGCTGGTGGAGATCTTCAGTGCTCTTGAGCTCATGAAGGCATCATCTCATGAGTTGGGCGGGTTCTTTACGGGTTGTGCTACGATTTGCCCGGGTTTCCAATGCGCAAGGAATATGTGATGAGAAAACTCAAACCATGGAGGGCATGGAGTATGCCCGGTCACCATTCGCGTCGAATCGCCATGACGGCATTGGCTCTTTCGTTTCTGGTATACGCGGGCTGCCCTCGTGAGACCAACGATGAGGATGCGCGGCTATCTTCTCTGTCTCAATCCCAGATAGAGAGTGGGCTCGCGGATCGAGAGGCCTCCGTCGATGGCTGCGTCTCTCGCGCCCAAAACAGAAACCCACGGGTCTCTGGTGATGTGGTCGTCTCGGGCAGGATCGGGACAGATGGGCGCGTTGAAAGCGTCATCATAGCGAGGAGTGACGTCGAGGATAGACGGCTCGAGGAATGCATCTTGCGCGCAGTGCAAGGGGCGAGGTTTCCGGATGCGGGGACCGTGACCGAATTCGAGCATGCTTTCACCGTCGCTAGGTCCAGATCCCGGGTGAGGGAGGCCGAAGCTCCCGGCGATCTCGATTTTGCACAACCCCCCGGCGATGATGAAGAGGAGGGTCCCCCACAGCTGGATTCGAGTTCCATAGACCGCCTAGTCGAGGAGCATAGGCAGGCCTTCAATAACTGCTATGTTTCCGCTCTCCAGGAGGACTCCGAGCTTGCCGGGGACATCGAGGTGAGCTGGGCTGTTGCGCCAGACGGGTCTGTCCCGAGTGCGGTGGTTACGGGTGGCTCCCTTGACGACTCCGGCATGCACGACTGTGTGGCTGGGGTCGTGCGTGGATGGAGGTTTGCTCCTACTGGGGCGGCCGGCTTCCAGCAGGCCAGCTACGTGTTGGGGTTTGCCAAGGAAGAGTAGGGCTGATCCTTCGGTCCCGCTGTCAGCGACGAAGGAGAACGTAGACTGCTCCCCCCCCTCCATCGTGGGGCAGAGTCGAGGCAAAGGCCAGCACTTGCTTTCCGAGGTTGCCCCGGGAAAGCCACTTGACTAGGGCGTTCTTCAAGACCGGTTCGCGGCCTGGCGAGCGGAGGCCGCGGCCGTGGACGATGATGACGCAGCGTCTTCCCACGAGCCTGGAAGCCCTGACGAACTCCTTGACCGCCGTCCGTGCCTCGTCCTTTACCATTCCGTGAAGGTCCAGGTGAGCCTGGACCGAGAAATCGCCCCTTTTGAGGCGTCGGAGGAGGCGCTTGTCGATCCCAGGTGCTAGTCCCTCCACGTACTCATCGGAGTCGCAAATATCGAAGGTCCCCTCTCCAGCAATCAGATCGGAGAGGGTGGCGAGAACCTCGGCGTCCTCGTTTGGTGAGGCAGTGCCCGGAGGC
>SKWY01000249.1 GCA_007128675.1 Deltaproteobacteria bacterium
CATGGAGCACTCCGCCATCCAGGCTCACTCGATGAGTGGAAAAGTCAAATCGAAGCCGCGCCCCAACAATGGCCGACACAGGTCGAGAAGCAACAATCGGCGATCCTTCATTAGGAACGAAGGTCAAGCTCACAGTCTCCTCATCAAGGTCTAAGCCGTGATTCTGCCAGCAATCATGAGCGCCTTCTCCCATGAAGTTGATTGTTATCTCGATCCATTCCAGCATTCGGCCATGATCCTCGGAAGAAATGCGAAATGTCTGTGAAAGCTCGGCATAACTCGGACTCACCATCATGCTGGATGCCACCCATTTGCAGCCCTCCACGGCGGCGACCTCGATCCCCCTTGAACCCAACGAGCGCCCAAGTGAGGAGTTGTTGGAACGAATAGGACCATCAGGCGCCAGATCCCCCGTGGCCTCCGAAAGATCAACCTGCCAACAACCCTCCTCGGGATCATCACAATCGCTGTGCGAAATGACCTCGATCGTCACGGTATCTGCTTCCGAGGAGACCTCGCCCGCGATCACATGCAAGGAAAAGATGAGCGTATCGGGCTCAGAGGGAGCTTGGAAAGTTGGATTCGAAACAGAGTCGTTCGACAGCTCGACGTTCGTACCCGCGATCTGCTCCCATGAAAAGGATAAAGACCTATCCGCGGGGTCAGTACCGCTACCATCGAGAGACACCTCCTCGCCAGTGAAGACTAGTTGATCGGGTCCTGCATTAGCTACGGGTCGTTCAACCTCCGGACCGCCGTTGATCTCATCGTTCGGAAGCTCTGCCCCATCGCGAACACAGTACTCCCCCACACATGCGTAGCCCCGAGGACATCTGCTCTCGAGACCGGTACCATCGTCGCCGCATCGAAACGGAACGTCACCCAAATCGAGCTCGGGACAGCCTGCAAGCACCAACAAGGTCGCAAGCGCCATCACAAGAGATTGAGGAACCACGCGCAGCATCATGGCCCACCGTCAATTAGAACTAGCAAGGTACCAATTCCCATGAGAGCACCCCCGCCCACGAGCCCTGCTCCGCCAAGTCCACGGTGCAAGTCGTATCGATCCTCCATGGCTTGCAGCTCGGCATCAAAGTGACGATCAGGCAGGTCCCCGGGGGAAGGCAAGTTCGCGGAAAGCTCATCGGCAGCTCGACCGGCAGAGAAGAGAAACCCCCCGCCGCCCCCGGCGACGCCACCGCCCGTGGCAATAAGAACCCAACCAACGCGGCCCATCCGCCCCCTCGGACGAAGTGGCTTGGTGGGCTCTTCCGGCATGATAGGAACCGGCCTGAACGCGTCTTTGACATCGAGGGTGGACATCTCGTCATCACTGCCCCGGGCCTCATCCTCAATCTCGTCCGCTTTGGGCTCGGCAAGCCGCTCCTCCTCGGATGGCTCAGGCACTTCTATTGGAGCGGGAGCGGGACACACCGTTCCGGGGCCATCTCTCTCGATCTCGACTCGGATCTCCCGAGCCAACCGTTCAGCAGTTTCGCGATGACGGTGAACCGGATGGGATGCGACGAACTGCTCGTAGTAAGAAGCCGCCAGCTCGAGATCGGAAGCCCGTCGGGCAGCAACAGCAGCATTGAGCAGGGCCTCCCTCACCGTCGGACTAGACAGCTCATACGCTCGAAAGAACTCATGGGCGGCGTCGCACCAACGCTCCTCCGCCACCGCACGCTCGGCTCTCTCACGCGCCGCCTTCGCTTCTAGTGGTTGGCCATCCGCCCATGCCGGTCCTCCGGCAAGAATCAACCCAAGCATCACCAAGACAACAAACACAGCCCTATACACCCGAAGCATTCCTCGAATCTTGTCACGGAGGGCTCTAAAGATCCATCGGGAAGAAGTCTTCGCCACTAATCTTCCCTTCTGCATCCTTGGGCTCCTGTGCCTCCGGTTCCGCCATCGGTTCTGTCGGCTTCCGGGTCTTGACGGTCTGGGAAGGGGGCCTTTGTGTAGAGGCAGGCCTGGAGCGTCGCTGTAGGCGCGCTTGCACGACCATCTCTTCCTTGGTCGGCCTGACATCGCTTTCAAAGGGCACATAGCCCCGCGCCAGAACTCTGATTGTGACGGGCTCAAAAGATGACGGCTCTATCGTAGCCGGCACGCCCCCAATCAAATTCCCATCAACAATGACGCGGGCTCCCGTCGCGTTCGCTCGGACTACTATGGGACCAGGCAAAGGCGGCGCCTCTCCATGAGCTTCATCGACAGTGTCTGAATCGCTGTCCTCTTTAGGCTCCATGGCTTCTCCCATGGAAGAATCAACAGAAGCAAGCACGAGTCCATCTTCCGCAACAGAGGCTGTCTCGAAGCTTTCCTCGAAAGCCTGCTCTTCACCCCAAGAGCCTCCGACGAACAGCAGGCCGGCAACTAACACCAGCGCGCCTACCCCGAGGGCCCCAAGAACCATCATCGTGCCACGTCGGCTTCGAAAGCGCCGAAAAGCACTGTCATCCGCGTCCTCGGCCACACCACCGGAAACAGGCCACGGAGTGGGAGCCGTAACGGTGGGAGCCAAATGGGCTTGCTCATCCGCCGAGGCAGGCCCAACCCCGGGCAACCGGGGCGCCAGAGATGCTCTTTGTCCCTCTCGTATCGGGCTCGACGGGGAAGCAGAAAGACGATCTGCGTCTCTTGCGGAAGCGTCCGGTGCGGCATTCCTGAACGCGTACTCTGATGCCGACCTCGCAAGGCGAGGCTCGAGGACACCCGACTCCCTCGCCACCTCGATCAAGGCATCATGAACTCTGTCCATGCTCTGGAAACGGTCGCCAGGCTCCTTTGCCATACATCTTCTGACGGCCTGGTCCAACGCTTCCGGAATCCCGGCGTCCGGTGCTCGATCCCGAAGAGGTTCGGGCTCCGTGTTGATATGGTGGTAAATCATCGCCGGCATTCCCTCACCGACAAACGGCTTGGTGCCTGTCAACATGCGATAACAGAGCACACCGAGAGCGTAGATATCCGTTCTTCCATCAACGGGGACTCCCTTGACTTGCTCTGGAGCCATGTAGTCGACGGTCCCCACGAGCACACCGGTGCGCGTCAAGTCGGCCTCCGCCTCACCAAGCGCTTTGGCAACACCGAAGTCCAAAATCTTCACGAAATCCGGCGTGTCCCCTCGCCTCACGAGGACGATGTTTGCCGGTTTCAGATCCCTGTGGACGATTGCCTGCTCATGTGCCGCATAGAGGCCTATGCATATCTGTGAGGCAATATCCACTGCACGTTTCACTGATAAACGTCGTTCACGTGCCAGCACAGTGGAAAGAGGAACCCCATCCAGAAGCTCCATGACGAAGAACGGCGAGCCGTCTTCTGCCTTGCCAAAATCCAAAATCTCGACAACGTGCTGGCCGCCAATCTTGACCGCGGATCGTGCCTCGCGAAGAAAGCGCTCCGCAACGTCCTCGCTGGAGCTGTACTCGGGACGAAGCAGCTTGATGGCCACAGGTCTTTCAATGGCGACGTTCATCCCCCGATAAACAACGCCCATCCCGCCGGAACCGAGCTTGGCATCCAGCCTATAGCGCGAGTCCAACATTCTTGGAAGAATGCCTCCCGACTGGGAGCCTGTAGAGCCTTTGGACATACTTTCTTAATGGTACCACCACGCCTCTGGCCTCATCAATGACGAGCCCGGCCCTGCGGCCAGCCCGACGCCCCTCGTCGCGGCAGACTACACGAAACGATGGGGGCTCTCACCAAGAAGACCAGATATATGAAAGAATTGCCCTGCGGAATGCTACTAGAACAGGTGTGGCTCTCTTTCCCCGCCACGTCCCATTCGCAATGCTTCATTCCAGCACAGCGTTGCCAGAACCCTTGGTGATAGCCCTGAACACCTCGTTCACATTGTCCATGCCATAGCAGAGTCGCGGACTCCAGGCTGTCAGAGATTTCTCCCATTCCTCCAAGAAGACGTCGAAATCGATTCCTGGATCTACTACACCAAAGTCATTTGGCCGAAGCAACCAAGGACTCCCAGGTTCAGCCATGACCGGCATCGCCGAAACCTTGCAACCATAACGCTCCCTTAAGCATTTCATCCGTTCTACGTACCGAGCAATATCTTTCGTCCCGAATGATTCCAGGGGAGTGATGGCATAGTACACGAACGCCGAAACCTTTGAGAACTCCCCGCACAGATTCAACGACTCCTCCATTTCCTCACTGGAGTAATGATACCCCTTGTATCGGCGCATGAGGTTTTCATCGAAAAAGCATGGAGAGTATACGAGCGTTGTATGAGAAAACGTCTCTGCGCAATTCGCGATGAAGTCCCTTGAAGGAAGTTCATAAAGCTCGAAGAGCAATCGACCATCATTAAGAACAGAAGAGAGTCCAGACATGACATCGGCGTAAAACTTCTCCTTACCAGGGAACCGGGGATCGAAACAAATATGAAACAACCTAAAGCCCAATTCATATGCATCCAAGAAGGTCCTTACCACCGAGGCCGAGCTGCGAATACACAACTCTTGACGCCCGAAGAACTCTTCAAACACACTCCGGCTTCCCGAACAGTAGACGCAATTGTAACTACAACCCCTTCCAATATTGACAAAAAAGGGTCGCTCAGAAATATCTATTTCCGTCACTGTTTCATAATTCCCCGCCATCGCATCGAAAAGGCTACGCCCTGCAACATATTCTTCCACATCGAACATGGACTTGTTGATATCGAAATCCAAGGCGGAATACTCTTCTTGTGAAGCCACATACGTCACCCCATTGAACACTATTTCGCCGCATTCACGCCACCAAAGATTCGGCACTTGCCCCCATTCTTCCCCGCTGGATTCGATCGCGTCCAGCAGCACGGCGAAAGGCCTTTCGCCATCTCCCTGAATCACCCCATCCAGGCCGGGTGCGCGCTCCATGAACTGCCTTGCATAAACGCTTGCCGAGATACCGCCTATCACCGTGTGAACATGCGGGAGGCGTTCTTTCACCTTGGAGATGGCGAAGAGAACATCCAAGGCGGAAAGGTGCCAGTGAAGAGAGAAACCAATCACCCTGGCATCAGTCTGCCCAATTCGCTCGAACAGAATGTCGAGGGCCCGATCCCGGGAGGCATAGCGAGACAGATTCGTTACATTGACACGATGACCAAGTGCGTTCGCGTAATTGGCGATCGGGAACAAACCCATTGGCATTATATTGATGTAGTTGTTGCGCCAATCCAAGGATGCAAACCCTTTCGGAATATGCACTAAGAGGGCATTCATGGTTTCACTCTCCTTCGATGATAGAATCTTTCATTTCGAGAAGGAATGACAGCTCCATCTCTGTCTGTCGATTCTAGTCCTTAAAACCCTTCTCGTGTCGTAGCCTAAGTGGACTCTTTCTCGCCGACGGTCCTTCGTAGGACACGTCCTTCAGTGGAAGTCTTAGAAGTAAATGAGAGCGTTGCGTTGAAGCCTCCACAGCGTTTGCAACAAACGTGTGTTGAGGCAGAACCGGCACCAGGTTTCCTACTTCAAGCGGCGAGTACCCACAATCAAGGAGGATTGCCGCGCAAGCTCCGGCAATGTTCGGAACCATTCGCGGACGATCGCGAATGGCCTCGGCAACCTCCATGAAGGAACACCAGTGCGGAAGATCGTCACGCCTCAAGATGCGAAGGCGCTTCTTGAGACACTCGACTCTCTCGTCAATGGAACGAACCGGAACCCCGAATCCAACCAAATAGTTTCTATCCCCGATAACTGTTCTCAGGAGTGATTCTCGTGACTCTCCCGCAGCTCGAGCAGCCGCATATCTTTGTAGCCATTTCGCTGCCTCACGAGGCACGTCGGCTCCTATGAGGGCTCTATCTTGTGAAAGAGCACCAAAGCACCAACCGAGAATAGGTTGTCCCAGGCACGCCGCAATCCGAGAAACCTTCAAGGGCCAGATCCGAGGATCGGCTACGGTCAGTGTTGCCGCCATCTCGTCGAGAACGCGAACGGTCTCCTTTTGAGGCATGCGCCCGGTCACTGCAAGTGAATAGAGCGCCGTAAGCGATGTATTACCCACTAGCTCCGCGAAAACAGCATGTCCGAAAAACCGGTGCTCCTTCCAATCCGCGAGTGCGACTCGAGTTCTAATCTCATCCTCACTCATCTTCATTTTCCTCGTAGCGAAAGGCTGGCAAATTCATTGGGTAGCTCTTGAAGTCACCGCGCACCCACGAGGATGCCTCGGCGATAGCAGCCGGCAACGCCGCAAGGGTTAGGGCGGTGGTGCGTTGCCAGTCCAAAGTAAGGCCGCAGGCAGTGAGCACCGTGGAGATCAGCTCGGCTAACGAGTCGTCATCGTTCCAGGAAGGCTCGAAACCGCTGTCGCGCATGATCCGTGATAGCGCATGCTTCAACGAGTTCTCTTCCCAGCCGAGATGCGAAACCTCCGCCAACGTGACTGACTCGGCCAATAAGCCGGCGGTCGTGGCAATGATTGCCGCATCCGAAGCCCCGCAAAGCCTCGAAACGCTGGCAGCATGAGTAGGCGCGCTACCTGGGTTCGCGGGTGAGAGCAAGACCAGCAGTCGCTCGAAGAGCAAGGATTCCTCTCTCGACGGAAGTTCTCCGGTGAGCGCCAAAATCATCACCTCGGCGAAACCGTAATGTCTTGCTAGATCTTCATTGACGTCATAACCTTGTATTCGAGGCTCCTTTCCTGGCTCGATGATCCGGGCCGGCAACTTCAGTGGCCATTTCACTGCCTTGAAGAGATCTTCACTCATCAATAAACCCCGCAATGGTCTTGGCTCGGTCTCCAAGCGGAGGGGCTATCGATCCATCCACGCGAACCTCCACCAAGGCAGGTTCTCCAGTGCCTAACGCCTCCTCAACTGCAGAGCCAATCTCATTTGAACGCTCCACCACCCAGGCCCTAAGGCCCATGGCGCGCGCGATAGAAGCGACTTCTATTCGTCGTCGATACACCACCGAGTTCATCGGTCTTCTGCTCCCCACCAACTGGCTCCCGTGCCAAGTAATCCCATGCATCTGGTTGTTCTCCACAATCCAAACAACAGGCACCTTATACTCAGCTGCGGTAAGCAGCTCCATCCCGTTCATCGTGAAGCAACCGTCTCCCACGATGGCGAGCACAGGTCTTTCCGGACAAGCCAGTGCCGCTCCGATCGGCGCAACGGTTCCGTGGCCCATGGAGCCAAAACCGAGGTTCAGAATGAAGCGCTGCCCCGCACTAATCTCCAGGTGATGGAGATTGAAAAGCATATGCCCACCGATATCGGAGAAGATAATGGCCCCAAGCGGAAGTGCTTCCATAAGCTCGGCGCGCCAGCGGGCGGGCCCAAGCATGCCTTCCTGGAGAAGCCGACAACTTGCGTCGGAATAGCGATCCTCTCCGCGAGGTAGCGGCGCCGCGGCTGGCCAGGTCGAGCACGGCTCCCATCCTTCTCGTATGCGACGATGTACATGGTAAAGAGTTTCGACCAGAATGGTCTGTGCATCTCCAATCAGTGGCACATCTACGGGGTAGTTACGGCCAATCCGATCTGGGTCGATGTCCGCTTGGATCAGGCTCTTCGACGGCATCAAGTCTTTGTTCCAGTTGAAGGTGCTCGTCTCATTCAACGAAGCGCCAATGGTCAAGAGCACATCGACCTCATTCCCCAGCAAGGTCTCCTTTGCCGCCTTGTGACCAGCAATTCCGAAGATCCCTAGGGAAAGGGGATGGTCTTCTGGAAAGAGCCCCTTGGCGCGTGGGGGCGTGCAAACACGGGCAGGGAGAATCTCTGCCAAGGTTAGA
>SKWY01000074.1 GCA_007128675.1 Deltaproteobacteria bacterium
GTGTTCTAGCCCTACTCGCCGCTCGCGGGATCGAGGTGAGCCCAAAGACACGCGAGCAGATCCTGGGCTGCCAAGACATCGCCACACTCGATGGCTGGGTCGTTCGAGCCGCGAATGCGTCCTCATTAGAGGATGTCTTGGGGTAGGCGGAAGGGGTCAGGTCTTGCTTTTTGCCTTTGGAGCGGGGCCCGGGATAGAGGCTCCTGCCAGCGGACTCCGCCGACCGTGGCGACTATACTGGAAGGCATCTCAATGACGCACTCCCGTCGCCTCGCGGGGGGGCAGGCGCGTCTGCCGCGTCACTCGTCGGTCACATACCTTCGGGTATGCTTCCTCCTCCTTCCTTGCATCCGCCCCCGCCGCGCTCCGCGAGGCTCGGTCCGGGGTCATCGAGATGCCTTCGAGCGCCATGATTTCGTATCGCTACTCGAGCGCCGATATCGAGCCGGAGCAACTACCCTCTGTGCCAATATGACGTGAGCCCCAGGTCTCCTGTAATCCTTGTCTCCCCTCCACATCAAACCAAAGACGAGAGCAGAGATAGAGCAGGTGCCACCTTGATGCCCTCGGGAGTCACAAAGTCTTTCTTTCCGGTGGCGGAGAGCTGCCACGCCTCACAGCCCGGGAAGCGCTCCAAAAGATACCGGAGCGAGCGGTCGACGGGTGCGTCGGCCCATTTACATTCCACCATGAGAATCGGGCGCCGGCTCTCCACGACCACGAAGTCGACCTCGCGGCCATCTACGTCTCTGAAGTAGCGAAGCTCGACCTCGCGACCTTGGGTGTCGGCAAGGTAGTGCACCCACTTCAGAAGGCCGGCGGCGACCAGGTTCTCGAAAGCGGCGGGCTTGTCCGCCACTATCGACCAATCGAAGTGGTAGTGCTTCTGTGCCTTCTTGATTGCGCGAATGCGGGGCGCTCCGAATGGGGGCAGGCGGAAGATTGCATAGACGCGCTCCAGGATCTCGAGCCATTTGGCCACGGTCTTGTGTGAGAGCTGCAGATCCTCCCGCAGCGCGTTCACCGAGAGCGGGCTGCCGACCAGGTCCGGCAGCCGCAGCGCCAATAGCTCCAGGTTCCCGAGATCTCGGACCCCTTCGAGCCCGCTGATCTCCTCGCGAACGAGCCGAGATCGATACTCGCGCGACCACCGCCGCGCCTCGGTCTCCGAGCCCGCCAAGAACGGCTCCGGGAACCCCCCGAGCGCGAGCAGGCCTTGGAGATCTCCCGGCGAGGAGAACCCGAGCTCGGCTGCGGAGAAGGGGTGTAGCCGCAGATAGTGGTACCGGCCCTGAAGTGAGTCGCCGCCATGACGGTAGAGGTCGAGCCTGGCGCTGCCGGTGACGAGAATCTCGCGCCGAAACGAGGGGTTGTCAAAGAGGCCCTTGAGGTAGTTGCGCCAGGATCTGTACTTGTGCAGCTCGTCGAAGATGATTAGCGCCGAGGCCGGCAGCTCTCTTCGTAGAATGGACTCCCGATGCTCCGGGACGTCCCAATTGAGGTAGCCAGCCTCGTCCTCGAGGAGGTGACGCGCCATCGTGGTCTTGCCGACCTGCCTGGGGCCGCCGACGAAGACCATCTTCTTTCGTAGGTCCGCTCGGACCTGTTGCTCCAGATAACGGCGCATGAAAGGGTCATAGCTGGAATTTTGGACACCTGTCAAAAATATTAGCGAAGATTTTTGACTCCGGTCAAATTTAGCTGGGGGTTATGCGAACCGGTCCCTCCAGAGCATCATGCCGACCACGTCGTCGTGCTCGAAGATGCCGACGGCAGTCCCGTTCTCGGCATCATCGTCGGACGACCCCCTACGCCTTCACCGAGCAAGGCCTCCTCCGCACTTCGGACAAGTCTTGTCAGCTTCATCGAGGTCGTGCACCTGCTCCTTGACGGGAAGATTCGGCTGATTGCGAGGACCGTGACCGGTCCTTGTGCGCTCGGCGCTCTCGGCCTCGTCGGTGCCTTCTTGACTGTCTCTTGGTGATTTGCGTTTCTCCGAGCTTCGCCCGTAGAGCTGCTGTTGCACTCTGTCGAGCTGGGAGTTGAGTCGCTCGATCTCGAGAGCAAGCTGCCTTTCATCTTTTCCCTCGAGGGTGTGCAGCCGGCGCATCAACTCGCTCACCTTCTGGCTTCTGAGGACTGCGGGTGAGAGGTTCTTCGAAGCGGGGCGGCTCGATACCGCACGTTCCTTGGTGCTGCGGCTGATGAAGCGCCGCTTCAGGACCGTTCCTCGCGCAGTGCGAAAACGAATCGAAGCTACCGATGACGCTTCGAAGCTCGAGCAATGCGCCGAGCTTATCCTCGACGCCAAGAGCATCGCGGAGACCGTCGAGGATCTGTAGATCACCGTAGCCGCCGGGACAGTGTCGAGATCCCGCGGCGTCCTTATTCTGCGCCAACACCGTCTCTGCTCGGGTCGAGCCAATTAGTAGCAAGTAGTTCCCACTAATTGGCGCCTAGCGACAGATCTTGGTCCCGCGCGGTCAGGCGCCTGCCTGCCGGAGCAACCGGCCGTGATGCTTGGCAAGCCACGCAACAACTTCATCGCGAAGTCGGATGGCCAGCTCACGCATCGCCTCCGCGTCTGCATCCGACACGAGACCGGTTCGTTCGTAGCCGGTGATGTTCCGTTTCTTTCGGAACGCATCGAAGGTGGCGACCTCGTTGGCATCGATCTCGATCGTCTCCCGAAGAGACTGGATCACCCTGAAATGGTGTGACTCTCGCCCCGGTCGATATCCGGAAGCGGCTAGCGCGATCGTCGATGCCTGCAATGCTGCGTTGTAAGCGATGTTCATTCGCCAGTCAGCGCTCAATCCTGGGGCCGCGCTGTCGGCAAGGTCGCGCTCAATGACCTGCAACAGGTCACGAATCTCGTTCGTGCTCGTCTCGTGCCTTGTCAACCAGCCGTTTCGCTCCCAGTCCGACAAGCTCATGGTTTCCCCCAATGACGAACAGGCAGGGCCCCTTCAGGACGTTCGTCAGGAAGTGGTGGTTCAAAGCGAGCTTCGCTTGAAACTCGTCCGGCGGATATACGGTCGGATTGATGTCCCTGCCGAGTTGTTCCTGGGCACCGGCAAGGACGTGCACGACGTCCTGGAACGGAGCCTCTCCAACGACCAGCAGATCGATGTCGCTGGTCGTTCGAAGCTCGCCGCGGGCCGCCGACCCGAAGACGAACGCAACCTGAACTCGATCGCCTAGCGATGCGAGTCCCTCTCGCAGGACGTCGACTAGACCAGCCGTCTTCGCAAACAGGCTGCGCAGCTCCGGAAAGATCGGCGCATCGCGGTTTGCTTGGAAGTACACTTGACGACCCTGAACCTTGCGTTGCACCAACCCGGCCCCAGTCAATAGCTCGAGCTCGCGCTGAACCGCACCGACCGAGGTTGCAGTTAAACGAACGATTTGCCGCAGGTAGTAGGCCTCGTCCGGGTGGCCGAGCAGCCAGCCGAGCACCCGGCGTCGGGTTCGGCCGAAGAGCAAGGTAGCGGGGTCGCTGTTGGTACTGTCGATCTTTGTTCTCAAGGCGCGAACAAGCGTACTCAGCTTGGGAACACGGGTCAAGCAGGTCAGGAGTGGCCCCATCGTAGCCGAGGCTCTTTGCTCGTTGCCGCCTTGCTGGGGTGGAACGCCACCTCTCGGCTACGAGGCCCCACGTGTCGTTGATGTCGATGGCGGTGGACGTGATCTCGAAGATGTTGTCGCCGTCCTCGAAGCCCAGGATGTGCTTGTAGGCCCAGTAGCCCAGCCCGCCGTCCCCTCTGTGCCAATGTGACGTGAGCCTCAGGTCTCCTGTAATCTTTGTCTAAGGACGGCGAAGAATAGAGACCCAGAGATGCCCAAGCATCCTAACCCGGACAGAGTGACCGAAGTGTTTCCAGATCCTGCCAATGACCGTCGTCAGCGACGACGGTTCAGCAAGGAAGAGAAGCAGCCGCGAGCCCAGGGTGAGGAAGGTCCCGAGTCGAAGCGACCCGGCCGCAAAGCTGCGAGAGACGCAAAGGACAAGCAGATTCATAGTCTGGAGCGCAAGACCGAGAAGCTCGAGCGCGAGCTGAGTTTCGGCAGGGAGTTCGGGCGTTTGTGGAGTGGCTGAGGGGAGGAGCGTGGCTGAGGGTGTGCCCCCGTTGTAGCGTGCGCGGGGAGTGGGGCCCCCATGGCAAGTGACTTAATCCATGCGTTTGGGATAGAAGAAGAAGTCTCCTCTGTTGATCCAACGAATGGGAGATTGTTGGGCTTGTTGCTCTAGCGGACGCCGTCATGCACAAGGATCGAGTAGCTCAACTCATACAGTACGCTCTAGCTTGCGCGGAGCGAGACTCCGGGGATTCCGAGCTTGGTTCCATACACTTGCTGAAGTACGTCTACATAGCTGACCTGGCTCACGCTGATGGGCATAGTGGTCAGACTTATACGGGCGCCGTGTGGAGATTTCATCGCTTCGGGCCTTGGGCGCGTGAAGTTCACGAGATCATTCCACACGCCGCGAAGCAAATCGGTGCCGAACCGGTGCATCGCGAGAGCGCCTACGATGACTCTGACTACGTTCGTTGGCGGCTGGAGGATGAATCAGTTGTAGATCGCATAGAAAGGCATTTGCCTTTTGAGGTCGCTCGTCGAGTGCGTCTCGCGGTGAAAACACACGGGCGCGATACAGCGTCGCTGCTAGATTACGTTTATCGGACTCGCCCCATGCTAAAGGCTGCACCGCGAGAAGAATTGGATTTCTCTGCACAGGCGCGCTCCAATCCGGTATCTCACGAGCCTTCGCGGCCCAGTCTGACACATAAAGAGAAGAAGCGTCGCAAGCAAAAATTATTTGATTTGCGTAGTCGTTTCCGAGCCAGAGCCCATGAACGGCGCAGAGAGTCGCGCTTAGTATCTCCGCCGACGTCTCCGCGTTTCGACGAGGTATACGAAAAGGGAAGTGAATGGATCGAAACCCTGGCCGGCAAGTCGGAAGTTGCTGAGCACGGAGTTTTGCGTATTTCAGATGAGATTTGGCACTCGGATGGCCGAACCGAACCTGACATACCCTGATCACTGCATTCAGGAAATCTGTGAGCCTTGGTGGGTTTCGACGTCGGCTACAGATTTGGTTCGCGGTCAGTTGGTGCATGCATTTGTGGCGCATGTGGATCAGGAAGCCCGTGAACTGCGTCCGCTCGGCCGGGCCGAGCCCACTGAACACACGCGTGCCGACTACGAGGTGGTACCAATGCGTTTTGGCAGCTCGAAGCCAAGACATGTGCTTCCGGTAGCTGGCATGATGACCCATCCAGGGGAGCGATGGGTCCTTCAGCGAGGAAAGGTGCGGCCCGGGATTCTGGTCAGCCTCGGTGGGACGGCGCCTGACCCTGAGCTGCGCAGAGGTGCTGCGCACATTCTAGCGGCAGTGACGCGGGAGGAGCATACAGGCAATGTTCCAAGTATAGATTCCACTCTAGAGGCCGTAAGCTCTGCTCGTATAGCAGCGCATGTCATCGACATTCATCGCATTAACGCAACGGAGGAGGATGCCGATATTGCTGCACAGCGAGCAGAGGGGTGCACTTGTGTTGCAGGGAGTAGTAATGCGGGCTGCAGCCGCTGCGGAAGCATGTGTCCACTGAAGGGCCGTGACTTCGCAGGCGAATTGAACGCTCCGAACGACGGAGGACGGTGAATTCCAAGCACATATTCTAACAGACCGTTGTCTCCTTTATGGCGAAGGAAAGGTTATCAGGATCCCGTTAGATGGCAATAAGAGGAAGTGAGATGCACAAAGAACCCCGCCAGTTTAGGCTTGGATGGAATGGGGCTTTTAGAGTCAATAAAGTATAGAGGCTCTCTATACCAATATGACGCAAGCCGCGGTTCTTCTTTTGTCTTTGTTCAAAGAGGCCGAAGAACGGAGACCCAGAGATGCCTCAACTCCGAACCTGGACAGAGCAAGCGAAGTGGTTGCAGATGCTGCGACTGACCGTCGACAGCGACGACGATTTAGAAAGGAAGACAAGCTTCGCAGCGTTCGAGAAGCAGATGGCTGCAACAGAGGCGAGGTGGCCGCATTACTTCCTCGTGAAGGTGTCTAAAACTCCCACATTACGTTCTGGCCTCAACCGCTGCGAGCTCATGTGTACGCAGTGCTTCTAGAGAAGGGCCGCTCATTCACAAATCCCCCCGGCAAAACAAATATGAGAAAAACAATCCAAAACATCTCCTGCATAGGCGCCGGCTACGTAGGCGGCCCCACTATGACCGTATTCGCCGCCAAGTGCCCGGACGTCAGGTTCGTCGTAGTCGACAGCAACCCCGAGAAGATCGCCGCCTGGAACACCGACAATCTTCCCGTCTTCGAGCCCGGTCTTCTCGACATAGTTCGCAAAGTGCGCGGCAAGAACCTCTTCTTCTCACCCGACATCGACCGCGCCATCGACGAGGCCGAGATGATTTTTCTCTCGGTCAATACTCCCACCAAGAGCTACGGCCTCGGCAAGGGTATGGCGGCCGACCTAAAATACGTCGAGCGATGCGCCCGGCAAATAGCCGAGGTATCCAGGACCGACAAGATCATAGTCGAAAAGTCCACCCTGCCCGTTCGTACGGCCGAGAGCATCCGGGACATCGTAAGCGACTGCGGCAACCGAGTCCGCTTTCGGGTGCTATCAAACCCCGAGTTTCTTGCCGAAGGCACGGCGGTTAGAGACCTCCTAGAGCCGGATCGCGTCCTTATAGGTGGAGAGGACGGCCCGGAAGGCGCCGAGGCAATCGAGGAGCTAGCAAGCCTTTACGCCAACTGGGTTCCAGATGAGCGCATTATTCGAACGAAGCTTTGGTCCTCCGAGCTTAGCAAGCTCACGGCGAACGCCTTTCTCGCCCAAAGAGTCTCATCGATGAACGCCGTCTCGGCTATCTGCGAGGCTACGGGCGCCGACGTTGACGAGGTCGCAAAGGCCGTCGGGATGGACTCGCGAGTCGGACCGAAGTTCCTGAAGGCCTCCGTCGGCTTTGGCGGAAGCTGCTTCCAGAAGGACATCTTGAACCTCGTCTATCTGTGCCGGCACTACGGCCTCGACGAGGTCGCCGACTACTGGGAGCAGGTCATAAGAATCAACGACTACCAGAAGCGGCGCTTTGCCAAGATGGTAATCGAGAAGCTGTTCAACACTGTCGCGGGAAAGAAGATCGCGCTGCTTGGGTGGGCGTTCAAGAAAGACACGAACGACTCGCGAGAGACCCCCGCCATGTACGTTGCCGCCGAGCTTCTCCAGGACCAGGCGGACCTCCACGTCTACGATCCACGCGTCAGCGAGGAACGCATCTGCGAGGACCTCCGGTTCATGGAGACCTGGGAAGGCTGGCAGGGCTCCAAGTCGCTGACCGAGGCCCAGATTCAGGGCGGAGTGACGGTTCACAAGGACCCATATGAGGCCGTAGACGGCGCGCATGCCGCGCTGGTCCTTACCGAGTGGGACGAGTTTACGGGCTACGACTGGCAGCGCATTCACAAGAGTATGCGAAAGCCGGCGTTCCTGTTCGATGGCCGAAACATCCTGCCCGGAAGGGCCATGAGCGAGATAGGGTTTCGGGTATACCAGGTTGGCAAGAGCGGCTAGGGTTAGGTCGTCATGAGCGTACTAGTCACCGGCGCTGCCGGATTCATCGGGTCGCACTTCACCGAGCGTCTACTTCGGTCCGGCCATTCGGTCGTGGGCCTCGATTGCTTCGACGACTTCTATGACCCA
>SKWY01000524.1 GCA_007128675.1 Deltaproteobacteria bacterium
GAACGGCGCCGGCGACCCGGTCGGGACCGCCGGCGCTTCAGGTTTGAGCCTCTGTACTTTGATTGCTTGGAGCCCTCGACCAGACTTGAACTGGTGACCCCGTCCTTACCAAGGACGTGCTCTACCGTCTGAGCTACGAGGGCATATTCTTCATTTCTTGCTTACTTGCTTACTACACGAGCCCGGTTCCGGGCCCGCTATGAGCGGGAAACGGGATTCGAACCCGCGACATCCGGCTTGGAAGGCCGACGCTCTACCAGCTGAGCTATTCCCGCATACCGCCATCGTTGACATGGCGGCAACGATTGGAGGGGGAAGGATTCGAACCTTCGAAGGCGTACGCCGGCAGATTTACAGTCTGCTCCCTTTGGCCGCTTGGGTACCCCTCCGCATGGCTATTCGTTTGTTCTCTCTTGGAGCTGGCGGTGGGAGTCGAACCCGCGACCTGCTGATTACAAGTCAGCTGCTCTACCAACTGAGCTACGCCAGCAAACCTCGTTGACTCCTGTGTGATTTCAGCCGGCTATACGGAATGTGGAAAACGATACATCGAAATTGTGGAAGCGGCCCCATATAACGGTGTTGGCCGCCAGTGTCAACCTGTTTACATGCTGGCCAGAATGCCGGCAACCGCCTGAAACAAAGCCCCAAGGGCGCCTTCGAGACAGATGGTCAAGGGTTGGACTGTAGCCTGCGCTGCCGCAGGACCTCGTACAAGAGAATCCCCCCGGCGACCGATGCATTCAGGCTAGCTACCCTGCCGGTCATTGGAATCTGGACGACCCGGTCGCAACGTTCCTTGACCAAACGCCTAAGTCCTGGCCCCTCGGCTCCAATTACCAACACCAAGGGACCTGTGAGATCGACCCGGTCGATGAAGAGAGGGCCTTCCTTTCCCCTCCGGAAGCCAGTCTCGATACCGCGGCTGGAAGCCTTTTTCGACCCGCCTAGGCGTCGCGCTTCGACGCCCCCCAAGTCTTCCTTGCCTGGAAGCTCGCCGGCATCGGCTCCAACGACCCATAGGCCCGCCTTCTTGAAGTCATCCAGCGCCCTGGCCAGGTTCGTGACTCGACAAACCGGGATATGTGCTGCCGCTCCAGCGCTGGCCTTCATCGCTACAGACGTCAAATCACTAGAACGATCCCTAGGAGTAATTACCCCGTGAGCTCCCAACGCATGCGCCGATCGCACCAAAGCGCCAAGATTGCGAGGATCCTGGATTCTGTCCAGCGCTACAATCAGCGGATCTTGCTCAGTGTCGCGCGCACGCTCCAAGAGTTCGGCTGGATCCTTTGGAGCCGGGAAGGGTTCACCAGCCACCTCCATCGTTACCTCCGCCGCTACTCCCTGATGCGCCACTCCTTTCGCGAGCAAGTCGATGTCGCGCCGATGTACCGGCCTCAGGGTGATGTCTAGCTCTCGACAGAGCCGCCCAATCTCATTTCCACGCTCGCCGCCCGCACGAGCCAAGAGGACCTCTCGCACCGTCTCCGGGTGCGCCCGCAGCGTCTCGATGACGGGATGTACGCCGAATATCCATTGAAACATTGTCGTTAGTCCATTCACCTTGGAAATGAAGATGATGGGCCACGCCTTCCACGACATTCTCTTTACGGGCCCATTTCTTTCACCTCGCTCGAGTTGGCGAGAACGACCTCCTTACCCCTCTACGAGCTCCGCTACAAGATAGCTCGCGGCCTGCATCAAGCCTTCACGGACAGGGGCTTGTCCCAGTCGAGGGATCCCCGCTACATGCGATGGTCCCGGCATCTGCATCAAGCCTTCACGGACGGGAGCTTGTCCCAGGTTTCAAGCTTTTGGCATTCGAAGACGAAGGCTCCTAGAATACGCCCTCGCCAAGGTGCGTAGTTTTCGACGCACCTTGGCGGCAAATGCCACCCATCGGTAGCAGGCACATGGCCGCCGGCTTTCTTTGGTTCGCCAATCCCCTGAAATGAGGGCGTGTGTTCTGATCAGGGGCAAGGCCAAAGATTGGCCCGGACCTTGCTGTCAGACTTTGGCAGACGAAACGGTAAAACCGGAACAAGGAGTCAACCACCATGCAGACGCACCCAATCTCAGTGCTTCCATTCGACAGAGCCCAACCTCGCCGCCTAGCCGTTCTGTTGAACATGAATGCTCGAGTGGTCACTCCAAGGATCATTCGCTCCATACAGCAGGTAGTTCCTCCCAGCGATCTTTATGCGTCTTGCTCCCTCGACGATGCGCGCAGGATCGCCGGGGAGGTCTTGCGAAAAGGTTATGATACCGTTCTCACCGGCGGAGGGGACGGCACTTTCGTCGGGTACTTGCAAGCCTTCAGAGAAGAGGTGAAGCAGGGCGTCTCCTCCGACGGTGTTCTCGCTCATGACTTGGCCCCTCGCTCCTTGCCGACGCTCGGCGCCCTTCGACTTGGGACGGGAAACGCCCTTGCTACCCTCTCCGGCGCGGCTCCGATGAACGGCGGTGGGGTCCTCGAGGATATTCTTCACGTTCGCGCCGGCCGAGTCACCAAGACCAGACGCCTTGATCTCATCGAGGTCGACGGCATAGCGGCCCCCTTCGCGGGCTTTGGCTATGATGCGCTGATCTTGAACAACTACTTGAAGTTCAAGAACCTGCTCCGGGGAACACCGGCTAGTCCCCTTGGCGAAGGGCTTCCCGGTTACACGCTCTCGCTGGCCTTCCTGTCGATTCCACAAGCCCTCGTGAAGAGCTTCCCCGATGTGGAGGTTCGGAACGACGGCCCCCCCGCCTTCCACATAGGCGATGACGGCGAGCCCATAGGAGAGCCAATTCCCAATGGTGGCCTCCTCTATAAGGGGCTCGCCCGCTTCGTATCGGCCGGAACATGCCCCCACTTTGGCTTCGACTTCCGGGTGTTTCCTTTCGCTGGCAAGAAACCCGGCAAGATGCATCTTCGAGTAGCATCCACCGGCGTCGTGCAAGCACTGGCGAACCTGCCCTCCATATGGCGCGGCACGTGGCGGTCACCCTCCTTCCACGACTTCTATGCGGAGCAGGTACGAGTAACCTGCGCAAGGCCGATGCCGCTGCAGGTGGGTGGAGACGCCAAGGGCTACCGCGACGAGCTAATCATGCGCGTCTCGCCTTCTCCCGTGGAGCTGATAGACTTCAATCGTGGAGGCTGAAGGAACGCCCGGGTGTCCATGGCATCCCGCTCCGCGCGGGAGGGACAGATGCATCTCGCAGCCTCTCGGGCTGGCGCGAGGAAGACGTACACTCGCAGGCATGTGACCGGCGAGCAAGGCAGCCAGGGGGTATGGACTGCGGCGATGGTGAGCAACTATTCCGCCTTGAGCCCCTAGAGCAAGTTGGCCGCCAGCTCCGCGAGCGAGCTGCGCTCTCCCTTGGTCAAGGTGACATGCCCGGCGACACTCTCCGGCATGAAGCGATTGACGACGTGCACCAGGCCATTGTTGGTCGCGTCGACGTAGGGGTTGTCTATCTGATAGGGATCACCGGTAAGCACCACCTTCGTGTTGTCGCCGGCGCGGCTTATGATCGTCTTGACCTCGTGGGGAGTGAGGTTCTGCGCTTCGTCCACGATGATGTACTGCTGCGGAATCGATCTGCCTCGGATATAGGTAAGAGGTTCGATCTCGAGTATTCCCAGGTCAATCAGCTCCTGATAGCTGCGTCCCGCCTTCTTGTCGGCGCGTGAGAGCCCCATCAAGAACTCGACGTTGTCGAAGATCGGTTGCATCCAGGGGTTCAGCTTCTCCTCCACGCCGCCAGGCAGATAGCCGATATCTCTTCCCAAGGGAAAGATTGGGCGGCTGACCAGTAGCTTGTGAAAGACGCTCTCCTCCATCACCTTGTGCAATCCCGCCGCGATCGCCAGCAGAGTCTTTCCTGTTCCAGCCTTGCCGACCAACGTCACGAGAAGAATCTCGTCGTTCAACAAGAGATCCAGGGCAAAGGCCTGCTCCTTGTTGCGTGGCCGGATTCCCCATATCCCCTCTTTCGGGGTCCGAATGAGAGGAAGAATCATGTTGTCGAGGACCCGATACTTGCCCAGAGCAGTATGGGACTCGTTGGCGCGATCCCTCAATAGGCAGTACTCGTTGGGCTGGTGCTCTTCGTCTGGTGATGGGATACCCGACTCGCGATAAAAGCGATCTATATCGGCGGCATCGACTTCGATTGTTCGGATCCCCGTGAACAGCTCGGCGATCTCCTTGATGGGCTCGTCCTCGTAGTTGACGGCGGTGAGGCCCAACGCGTCCGCGCGAATTCGAAGGTTGGTATCCTTCGTAACGAAGATCACAGGTGAGTCGGGGCGATCGTCCCTGGCATCCAGAGCAACAGAGAGAATTCGGTTGTCCGTGGAACGGGAATTGACGAACTCCTGGGGGATCTTTCTGTCGGTGAAGGCCACTCTCAACGTTCCACCGTTGTCCAGGGGAGCGCCATCACCTAGATGACCGTACCGCCGAAGGTCATCGAGCTGCCTGCAGACCTGCCGCGCATTTCGCCCCATCTCGGAGAGATCTCTTTTGAAGGTATCGATCTCCTCGATTACATAGATTGGGATTACGACGTCGTTGTCCGCAAAACCGAACAATGCCTGCGGCTCATGCAAGAGAACGTTGGTGTCCAGTATGAACTGCTTTCGAACACCTCCCTGGGAGACCTCGCGCTCGATATCGCTGCTCCCGGCTCCTTGTTCCATGCTCGTGCTTTGCCGAGTCTCTGTAGATCGCTTCACGGGGAAGAATATTAGCCCGGCCTCCGACCGGCGCACAATCAAAGCACAGCCCGATTACCGTTTGTAGGCGCCTGGGGGGCATGGACCTGCCTCAGAACTCCCATGAGACCCCGGCAGCTCCTTACGGCCTCTTCCTCCCAAGCAGCCCGGAAGCTGTCATCGGCAAACTACCACTCTATTTCGCCCGCTCTCCTTCGCCTGATAGAGCGCCTGATCAGCCTTCTCTATGAGGGTTTGCTTGTGGTCTCCATGCTTCGGACACCCGGCAATTCCCAGGGAGAGAGTTACCGCCAATGGGCCGACCTCGGTATGGAATACTTCAGCCTCTATGCGCGCACGAATCCGTTCGGCGATTGTCTTGGCGCCTTCCAAATCGGTCTCCGGCAGCACCACGGCGAACTCCTCGCCACCATAACGAGCAACAACATCGGTATTCCTGGCCTCGGAAGAGAGGATCCTGGCGACGCCCTTTAGAACCAGATCTCCAATTGGGTGTCCATAGGTGTCATTCACGCCCTTGAAATGGTCGACATCGGTCAAGATGAGGCTTACGGGGCGCTCGTAACGACGGCTGGAGGCCATCGCAGAGGCAAGACATTCCTGGAATCTTCTATGGTTGTTCAGGCCCGTAAGACCATCGGTGGTAGCCATCTTCTCGGTCTGCTCGAAAAGCCGCGCCCTTGCTATGGCGCCGGCGGCCTGCATGGCAAGAACCGAAAGCTGCCTTACGGAATCGCCGACGAGGGCGTGCTTCTTCGTCGCGCCACAAACCAGGGTTCCAACTACGGTCTCGCTCACGGACAAAGGCAACACCTTCAAAGTGGACAGTCCCCGTACCTTCAGACTATCGGAGAATATTACCTTGCGCTCCATCTCGCAGTAGTCACGCCCAGGCAGTGTCGAGCCAAGACGCACGACATTGGAGACTAGGCCGGCGTTGTCCTCGAACGCCTCTCCCCTCAGCCGATCGGCCCCTGAGCCCATGACCTCCGCGATACGATGCATCACTGGACCCGAGCCTTCTTCCCCGTTCTCTACCAAGGTGACGGCAACGAAATCCACGGGTGCAATCTCCGCCACGAGCCGAACCGTGGCCAATGCGACCTCATCTGGCTTCGACAAAAGGTTCAGGGTCTCGATAGCCCTGTAGAAACGAACCTTCTCGTCCTTCTCCTCCCTGATGTAGCCCATCACCCGCTCCACCTCCATGCTCCGCAGCAGCTCGGCGGCCACGGTAGAGAGGAGCCGCTCATCGGCCTCGTCGAAAGGAGTCGGCTCCAGGCGGTCGGCGACAAGAACGCCGCGCAGGTGCCCTTCGTCGGAAACCCCGGGACGCCGGGCGATAAGCGGTACACCGACGAAGGCCTTGGGAGCCGTTTTGCCCGAATAGTAGATAGCTCCCCTGAAATCTCCACACAGCCTTACAGGTCCCCTACGACGTAGCACTACGCCGGGAAGTCCCTCGCCCGCCGCTATGGGCTTTCGAGAGACCTGCTCGGAGTCGGAAATACACTCACGCAGGCGCAGGCTCTTCTCATCGGGAGAGAGCAGATAAAGAGCGACCGTATGAGTTTTCAGTGCACACTCCACGACCCCGAGTCCCGAACGCAGCGCTCCCTCCACCTCCTCGACCGCCGCGGCGATCCACTTCTCGCGCCCCCCAGCTCCACCCTGTACATCGAGGCTGGAGTCTTCGGAGGAGACGATCAGGCGGTACTCCCTGGCCCTTTGACGCAGGTCCTCCATACGCGAGTCGGTAACGGAACGAGCCTGTCGCCTCAAGAACGCGACGGCTCCGGAAAGGGTGAGATGGTATAAGGTCGCGAATGCGGCTATGAAACAGCCATGGGCCGCCACGCTAGCCGTATGGGTGGACAGGTAGCCCATCCTGTATGCAACGGCAAGCTCGAGGCCGAGCGCCACGGCAACCGTAGTGATAGCCACGGCGGGCCTATGGAAGACGACCATCAGAGCTACCACAACATAAACAGCAGGCCGGGCGAAGGAGTCCACACCACCGGTGAACACAACCAAGGAATAGACGGCAATCACCGAGAGAAGCGACAGATCCAGATCTTGCTCCAAGGCTACGGCCCGCGGGCCTTCCTCGCGCTCCTTTCCCATCATGCGGCGATGTATCCTCGCCGCCAAAAGGATGGTCAGGACGGTCGCCCCCACAAAGACTGCGTTCGTCGATGTATCGTCTGGACCAATGGCGAGAAGCCACGCGGCCACCCCCGCAAAGGTAATGAAGCCAAGCATGCGCCAAAAGACCGCGAGCCAGCGGAGAACTCGAGTTCGCAGACCGGCGTGAGAAAGACGGTTCTTCAGCCCCCTACCCACCAGTGACGTCTTTCGTGAAAGGTCGCCCCCCACCGACTGGATCGGTGCTCGGCTAGCCCGTCCCATCATTGGTCGATCCCCTCGAACCGAAAGACCCTCTCTCCTGGCCGGATCAAACCCAGCTCGTCACGAGCCACGGCCTCGGCCGCCGAGGGATCGTTACGCAGCGCCTCGACCTCCCTTGAGAGGCGCTCGTTCTCGGCCTCGAGCTCCGAGTTTAGAGCCTCTATCCTTGCAACCTCTAGCGAAACGCGATTGACGCGACGGAGCCCTCGCTCCCCGAGTGCGGAGACGACAGCCAGCACCAAGGCAAGCCCGATGCCCAGAAATACGATTACTCCCCCTTTCGACGAGCGAGCACGCAAGGATCGGCAGGCTCCTGGCCCCTCCTTGGCTCCAGGACTCAAAGAGCCCTCCTTACGACCTCGTTTGGCCTGTCGCATGACCTGGATGGTACCACCCAAAAACCAAGGAGCAAGAAAGCGACACAGACATGTTACACATTCGAAGACTCGATATTGGCATGACCCAAAATCCAAGTTGGGTTAAAGTCATGTGGGTACGCTCCAGCTCCCGTCCTTCGCACAAGCTGGACAGCCCACACGCGTCCAAGAAGTCCTGCATCCAAGAAAAAACCTGGAAGCACTAGA
>SKWY01000223.1 GCA_007128675.1 Deltaproteobacteria bacterium
ACTGCTCCTCGGTCCCCACCGCCTTTTGTGGTCGAGTCGAAACGAAGGACTCGAACTCGGTGAAGCCAAAAGTCCTAAGAATGTCGAGGCAGAAGCTCACCGTCTTCACGACCTGATCCTCGAGCTGATCGGGGCGGACGAAGATATGCGCGTCGTCTTGAGTGAAACCGCGAACCCTCATCAGGCCATGCAACGTGCCACTTCTCTCGAATCGATACACCGTACCGAGCTCTGCGTACTTCAGGGGAAGCTCACGGTAGCTACGCATATGACTCTTGTAGATCATGAGATGGAATGGGCAATTCATCGGCTTTGCGTAGTAGCTCTGCCCTTCCAGCTCCATCTCGGGATACATCGACTCCTCGAAGAAGTCGAGATGGCCACTTGTCTGCCAAAGCTCGGCACGACCCACGTGGGGGGTGTGGACCATCTCGTAGCCGTTGGCGAGGTGGGCATCTCGCCAGAAGTCTTCCATTTGTTTCCGAACCAGCGCCCCTTTCGGGTGCCACAAGATCAGCCCGCCGCCGACCTCCTGGGAGACCGAGAACAGGTCTAGATCCTTGCCTAGACGCCTGTGGTCCCGACGCTTCGCCTCCTCGAGCCTGTGCAAGAACTCCTTGAGCCCCTTCTTGTCGAAGAAAGCAGTCCCATAGACCCGCTGTAGCTGCTCGTTGCGCTCATCACCGCCATGGTAGGCTCCAGCCACCGAAAGAACCTTGAAGGCTCCTATCTTGTCGGTGCTGGGAATATGTGGGCCGCGGCATAGATCCTCGAACTCTCCCTGCCTGTAGAAGGAAATCTCGGCATCCTCGGGAAGCTTCTGGATGATGGGGACCTTGAAGCGTTCGCCATGCTGCCGGGCCCAGCCCAAGGCCTCTTCCCTCGTGGCCACTCTTCTGTCGAAGGGCAGACCCTCCGCGATGATCTCGAGAGCCATGGCCTCGATCTTTTCGAGATCCTCTGGGGTGAGGGGATGAGGGCAGGCGATGTCGTAGAAAAAACCTGTTTCCGTTGCCGGCCCGTCATCGAACTTTGCTTCGGGAAAGAGGCGCTTTATCGCAGCGGCCAGGATATGGGCGGCGCTATGCCTCAAGATCCAGAGACCCTCGGGATCTCGTGAGGTAATCACGCGAAGCTTGCCGTCCGCTTCTATGGGGTCACTCAAATCGACCTTTCGCCCGTCGAACTCGGCAGCCAGCGCGGCCTTGGCTAGGCCGGGCCCGATCTTCTCCTTGATGAAGTCAACGACGCTGATGCCCCGTGCCACGGCCTTGGTATCGCCGTTGGGTAGCTCGACTCGAACCTCTTCGCTCATGGGCTGCTCACTCCTACAAAACTATTTGGCCCTTCATGAATTGGGCCGCGATCCGTTGCAACCTGGAACGCGGCCCAAATACTTCGTCCCGCGAAAGAGCACGCGAGATCAGTCAAGTAGGCGCGGGCGGTTTCGAACCGCCGACCTCTACCGTGTCAAGGTAGCGCTCTACCCCTGAGCTACGCGCCTTCAATCCTCATCCTTCCCCACCTCGGTGGGGCTCGACGTCCCTGGTACAACGGCACAGGGCACATGTCAACGTGCGGCAGCATCGAAGGATCCCCTCTTCCTCCAAAGGACGGATTGATCTCCTGCAGAGAATAGGGGGGTACTCGGGGCGGCAAGTTGGACCTCTGACAGGCGTCCCCCCTTGTGTTCACGAAGAGCGTCTCGCGAAAGGCCAAACCCAATGGACATTGAACACACGAAGAAGAGTGCCGCGGTCCCCACAGCTGCTTCTTTCGCTGCTCGCCATAGCCGCGCTCCCGCCCGCGCACGGAGAGCGGAGCAAACACCCCTAAGACGTACCGGAGCAGCCTACTTTGCACTCCTTCTGCTCATTTCGTCCCAAGTGATCGACATGCTTGGAGATTCGCTATTGAGTACCCTTGGAGATAAGGGGGATTTCTCAGGGGCGACCTGGTTTGACGACATCGCGGGCACATAATAAGAGAAGTACCCCCCTGTTTCGAAAAAACGAATTGCCCACCCCACCTGCCGGGGAAGGAGTCGATCATGGCGTCGGAGCACGTTCACGAGTTCACGGATTCGAACTGGCAACAAGAGGTTCTGGCGTCCACCGATCCCGTTTTGGTTGATTTTTGGGCTCCCTGGTGTGGCCCATGCAGGGCGATCGCCGCGGATATAGAGGCTGTCGCCGAGGCCCATCAAGGCAAGGTCAAGGTTGGGAAGGTGAACCTCGATGAGAACAACAGCCTTCCAGCCAAGTATCAGATCCGAAGCATCCCCACCCTGATGGTGTTCAAGAACGGCAAGGTCGTGAATCAGGTCGTTGGCCTCGTGAACAGAGCCAAGCTTGAAGAGATCATACAGAAAGCTCTTTAGAACTACTCGAGATGGGCTTGGGGGCTTGGACTTGATGCAGATGCACTAGAACAGAAACCTTCGCATGCTTACGTTCAACAGCAGCCCAATGGCCGCCATGCTCGTAACGACGCTCGAGCCTCCGTAGGAAAGGAAAGGCAGTGTCACGCCGACCACCGGCAGAACCCCGGTGACCATGCCGATGTTGACGAAGACTTGCCAGAAGACGAGCGCGGCCACTCCAACCGAGATGAACACACCAAACCTCTCTTTTGCCTGCGAGGCCACTGCGACGGCCATGAGAAGAAAGGTGGCGTAGAGCACAATCACTATCACGCTACCGATGAAGCCATGCTCCTCCGCCCAGACGGAGAAGACGAAGTCGGTATGCTGCTCGGGAAGAAAACGCAATTGCGTCTGCGTACCTTCTCCCCAGCCCTTGCCGCCAAGCTCTCCCGATCCGATGGCAATTATCGATTGATTGGAGTGATAACCACTACCCAGAGCATCGCTAGCCGGGTTGAGAAAGGCCGTGACCCGAGCCTTCTGATAGGACTTGAGCAAGAATAGCCAGGCCGTGGCCGTTGCGCCTAGACCAATCACGCCTAGGGCAAGCAGGGTGCGACGCTCGACCTTCGCAAAAAGCAACAAGCTGCCACCAATCGCGAGGATGATCATGGCTGTGCCCAGATCGGGCTGGTTCATGACCAGGGCCACAGGGATGATCAGGAGAAGAGCCGGCCTCCAGATGCGCTTCAACGTGTAGCCACCGGGCGGCTCCTTGTCTTCGTGGTAGAAGCGAGCCATCGCCAACACGACGGCGATCTTGGCCAGCTCCGATGGTTGGAAGCGCACGGGCCCCAGGACTAGCCACCGCTGCGCGCCCTTGTGCGCCTCTCCAACGAAAAGGACCAGAACGAGAAGCACAATGACGAGAACCCAGGCTGGATAAGCTACGTGCAAGAGATGCCGGTAGTCGAAGCTGCACAGAAGCACGGCGACCGACATCCCAATCGTAAGCCACCAGGCTTGGTTGACCCAGACCTCAGCATGAGCCGTCCGCGAAGCGCTGGCCAGGTTCCAAAGACCCATCGTGCACAGGACCAACACTACCCCTAGCAGGGGGTAGTTGAAGTTGGAGAGCAGGCGTCTTTCAGGGGTTCTGGTCAGCATGGCGTTTAATGAAACCTATCCCCTCGTCTCCTCCGAGTAGAGCCGATCAGGCGCCAAACGATCCGGCGATCGATCCGACGCATGTCGATGGTCCTCGCTAGATGGTTCGGGGTCGACACGAGGCAGCAGCCTTCCGGGGGGTGACTGCTTGCCTTCAGGAGGCCAGCTCGACCCCTCTGCTCGTTCCGACTCGTCTTGAGCTTCTAGCTCGAAGAAGCCCCGTATTACCTCGAACGCCGCAGGCGCCGCGTCACGCCCACCTGAGCCACCATGCTCATGCACGACAGCTACGGCTATCCTTGGATCGTCGACTGGGGCAAACGCGGTGAACATTGCATGGTTTCGATGATGATACTCACGGTCCTCGTGCCGAACGCGAACCGCGCCGATTCGAACGACCTGCGAGGTCCCGGTCTTGCCGGCAATCTCCACATCCAGGTCCCGGGGGCGTCGCCAGAAAGCCGTCCCCCCAGGTTCATGAACCACGGCGCGCAAGGAGTTTACGAGTATGTCCAGTGTCTCCGGTGACACATCGAGCCTACCTGTCTCTTCCTTTGGAAACTCCTCGATCAGGTTTCCAGCGGCGTCCTCGATTCGGCGCACCAACTGCGGACGAAACAAAGTTCCACCATTGGCAAGCGCCGCATAGGCCATGACGAGCTGGATTGGGGTGGCGTTTACGTCCCCCTGGCCAATCGCCGCGTTTAGGGCAAACCCGCGCTGATATCCATCGGGATGATGGGCTCTGTACCACTCCACATCGGGAATGATGCCCGGAATCTCATTGGCAAGGTCGATGCCGGTTGGTCGGCCGAACCCAAGATTGCGGGCCCATTCCGCGATGGGATCGATATTCATGCGATCGGCAACCCAGTAGTAGTACGTGTCGCAGCTATGCCTCATCGAGGTATGGAGATCCATGAAGCCGTGACCCGCGTCACGCCAGCACCTCCACCGGCGCCGTCCCAAGCGATATCCACCGGGACAGCTAGTTCCTTGCTCCGGCCCACTGACGGTGCCCGTCTGCAGAGCCGCAAGCGCCGTCACGACCTTGAAGTTGGAGCCGGGCGGATAGTGCTGCTGTATGGTGCGATGCAGAATGGGTTGGAGAGGGTCCTCGGCAAGCTCGCGCAGCTCTCTTGCTGAAATCCGGCCAGAGAGACGATTCGGATCGAAGGTAGGTCTCGAGAGCATGGCCAGAACGAATCCATCGCGGGGATCGACCGCGACTATGCTCCCCGCCAAACCGGGGAAGGCCTCCTCGGCGATACGCTGAAGGCGCATATCAATCGAGAGAACCACATTGTGCCCAGGCACACTCGGAAGAATCCGTTCATCAGGTGGGATGAGAGCGCTGTCCTCTGCGAGGCTCGTACGGCGCCCCTTGGCATCCACCACGACCTGCTCGATCCCATCCTTGCCCCGCAGCCAACGCTCGAACCGTTCCTCGAGACCACTTCTACCGATCATGTCCCCCATTCGATAATCGAGCCCAGCCTCCCTTGCTCTCTCCAGCTCGACAGGGCCGATCTCGTTCATGTAGCCCAGAACATGTGAAAGATGGGAGCCGTAGCGATAATGCCGCTGAGGACGGACCCTCACGTCCACGCCATCGAAATCGATACTATGTAGCTCGAGCCACTCCAATCCATCACGCCCGACATCACGGCGGACGAGGATGGGGCGAAACCGCTCGAGGCCGCGGGCCGCGTCAACTCGCGCGAGCACTGCCGAAAGAGCCTCGTCATCCAGCTCCAGCACCTCTGCTAGCCTACGGAGTGTGCTCTCCGGATCAGGAGAGAAGACGGGAGTGATTTCCACGTCGTAAGAAGGCCTTCCGTCGACGACTATGACTCCTCGACTGTCGAGAATCATTCCCCTATCAGCCGAAATATCCAGTCGCTTGACGAAGTTCGAGCGGGATAGACGGGCGTAGTGCTCGCCGCGAACGATTTGGATGTAGTAGAGGCGACCGATCAAGATGAGAAGTGTTCCGATCGCCAAGATCAGAACCCAAGCGAACCTGGCCTTGTAGTCCCGTCCTTGACCTTGTGTCGGAAGTAGACTCAAGACAGCCAGGCCTCAGACTCGTTTCGGTCCTCGCCGAGCAACCGATCGAGCCAACGGGTGAACGCGAAGACAGGCACGACCACAACGGCCGCCGCCAGGGAGTGGCTCATAAGACCCCGCAGAGCGGGCCAGAAGAGAAGCTCGCCCATGGAGCCCGAGATGAAAAGAAGGCCGAGACAGGCCAGACCGTGGAGGAAGGCGCCGACAAAGCCCAAGATGGCTATCTCTAGACCTCCCTTGACCTCGACCGCCTGGGAGAGCATGCGTGCCAAGACGAAAACGCCCACGGCGGGACCAACGGACAGGCCCATGGGGGCTCCCGAAAAAACGTCCCATCCATAGCCGACCAGGGCGGCAACGGCGGCGCCTTCGATATCCGTGGCTCTCGTTGCCACAAGAAGAAGTACCCCCAAGGCAAGACTCAAACCCACCTCCGTCAGGCCCATGGCTCCCAGAAACGCGCTTTCCACGGCCGTGAGGATCAAGGCGAGCAGCCCGAACACGAAGAGACGACGGGTCATCGGAGCACTCCTCGTGTAAGGCCTTCTTCTTCGTCAGCGCCTCGGGTGAGCACGATTACCTCTTCCAGGCGAGAGAGATCGACCACGGGAACGACCGTTGCCCGCTGGAACATCCCGTAAGGTCTCCGCTCCAGACTGGTCACATGTCCTAACGGCAATCCCTTGGGAAAGATTCCGCCCGTACCCGACGTCACCAGTAGATCTCCTTCCTCCAGATCATCCGTGCGAGACGCGTGCTCGAGAACCGCCGCTCCAATCTTTCCGGTTCCCCGAACGGTTGCTCGGGTCCGAGCTCGCGAGGTCACGGTGGGCACCGCGCTGTTCGGATCGACGATCAACATTACGTCCGCCCAGCCAGAGCCGACCGCCACTACCCTTCCAACCACCCCTTCAGGGGTCAAGACCGGATCCTTGGGAGCAATACCGTCTCTTGAGCCCTTGCCGAGGCGTATCGAGCGTGACAAGGCGGGCCTCGTGCCCAGGGCGATAACGGGGGCGGCTACTGCATCCTTGTCTATTCTGTCCTTGAACCCAAGCAGACGGCGGAGCCGCTCGTTCTCTCGGCTAACCTCTTCCCATTGGCCGACCTCTCCCATGAGGCGCATGCTCTCGCGGCGAAGCTCTATGTTCTCCTCCTTCAAGCCGACCAGATAAACGTAGTTGAACCAGATGTCCTGAGCCCCATCAACAACCCAGAAGACCCCCTTTTGAATCGGCGAGAAGACGGTCAAAACGGCACGGTCCACCGTCCCGCGCTCGCCGGGTTCTGTCTTGCCGGCGAGGAAGAGCAGGATAGGAAGCGCGATGAGCGCCATGACCACGAGCAGTTCGCGGTACCGACGGAGGATCGATAACATGTAAGGAGGCGAATCCCGCCGGTGTTCCGAGGGTTGAACGAATTACGAGAAAGGCTCCCGCCGAGCCTGCTTGAATCTTCGGGGTGGGTCGGCTAGGTTGTCAACCCCCAAACCATTGTTTCGCAAAGCGAAACCTTTTTCTTAAGCAGATTACGAAGCGACCGAGAACGGTTGGGCAGTAGAGCAAGCAAGAGATTTCGGTCGAAAGACCGATCTGACGACATACGGAATCAATTTAGGGGCAATCCATGCTTAGCAAGATGCGGGACCACCGCAAGAACCGCGTGATGCAGGTCATCGTTTACTCGATGTTTGCCATCATCATTATCGTGTTCGCCATCTCCTTCGGCCCTGGCGCATGGGGTCAAGGGGGACTCACCTCGGCCACTCACGCCGCCAAGGTAAACGGCAAGATTATTACGGCCGTGGAGCTCCAAAGAGCCTACAGCGACTACCTCGAGAACTACAGACGCATGGTGGGGGAGTCACTCTCGGCCGACCAGGCGCGCCAAATGGGCATAAAGCGCCAGATTCTCGACGCCCTGATAGATCAGGAACTCGTCGTGCAAAACGCCCCGCAGCTGGGCATCCGAGTCCCTGATGCGGAGGTCTCCCGCACCTTGCGCGAGATCGAAGCTTTCCATACCGATGGGCGCTTCGATCAGGAACTCTTCGAGCGTTACGTCAGAAACGTTCTGGGCAGCAGTACGGGACGCTTTTTCGAAAGAGTTCGCCAA
>SKWY01000329.1 GCA_007128675.1 Deltaproteobacteria bacterium
GCCTCTCATCCGCTCGCGCTCGTCGCGGCCCTCTATTTTCTTTCTCGATTGGCGAGGGTTCTTGGAGGCTGTGGAGATGAACGGGAGCGACCACGGTGATGTCTGGGAGATGAGTTCCTCCCCGATACGGATCATTGACTAACGCAACGTCTCCAGGCTCCATTCGCAGCTCGTCGAGCACGGCACGCACGGCCATCGGCGTGGAGCCTAGGTGGACGGGGATATGAGCGGCGTGAGCCGCCATGTCGCCGCTGGGGCTGAAAAGAGCGCAGGAGAGGTCGCGTCGCTCCTTGATGTTGGGGGAGAAGGCGCTTTTCGTCAGCACAACGCCCATCTCTTCGGTCACCGCAGCGAGAAGATGACGCCAGACCTCCAGCTCTATTGGATCTTCGATGATCATGGCTCGGCAGACATGTGCCTTTCCGGTCGAAGTTTCAACGTGCCATCGGATAGCACGAGACAGGCCCACCCCTTCGCAACGTAAGTCGTTGCGGAGTACTCGACGATGCTGGCGGGCCCAGCGATCCTCGATTCCATGGCTAGCTCTTCCCGCTGGTGAATGCCGCCCCGTGCTCGCACCGGCTCACCAGGCGGTGCCTTGCGGACGGGAGGCGCGAAACCTGGCCCTCGTGCTCGCACCCGTGCGGCGACCCACTCGACGGCGCGATCCATTCTGTAGCCGAATGAGCTCTCATGGTCCTTCTCGAACTGTTCGATAGCCAAGGAAAGACAGGCTAGTCGAGCCCTCTTCCGATCCGGTGGAGACACCGATCCGTTGCAGTTGGTTCGAGTAACGTCGTCCGGTGGCCTTGGCTCTCTCGAGCACACCGTGAGATTGTGCGACTGTCCCTCGTATCGAAGCTCGGCGAGCCACTCTACTCGTAGCTCCGTTGCATCGATGCCTTCCGATTGCAGCTGGGCCACCAGCCTTGTCTCGAGTTCCTCATAGTTCTCTAGAAGCTCGGCCGACGATGAGTGAGCTGTAAAGTCGGCAACGGAGGGGCAGCGGACCAGCACCGAACGGCCAAGCTCTCTCTCTGGTCTCGCGATGAGCATTCCCCATGCGGAGAGCACGCCGGGATCCGGCGGTACGATCACCGTATCCATGGAAAGAGAGCTGGCCAGTTCACAGGCGTGAAGCCCGCCTGCGCCGCCGAAGCTGATTAGAGTCAGGCGCCTCGGATCCTTGCCTCGCTCGAGGCTGATTCGGCGAAGAGCCCTCATCATGATGACGTTTGCTATACGGATGATGCCCTGGGCGCAGCTTTCCGGGGAAATGCGAAGACTCTCCGCAAGGCGGGATAGCGCGGCACGAGCCGCCGCCGGGTCTAGAGGCATGGTCCCGGCAAGGCGTACGTTCGTGGGCAGGCGGCCCAGGACGAGGTTCGCGTCGGTGACCGTGGGGTCCTCTCCTCCGAGACCGTAACAGGCAGGCCCTGGTGTCGCACCGGCGCTTCGTGGCCCAACTCGCATGGCTCCGCCGGCGTCCTTCCATGCGATCGACCCACCTCCTGCACCGACGGTTTGAATGTCCAGCACCGGCACTCTGATTGGGTGTCCGCCCACATGGGCCTCGGTAGTTATGCAGGGGCTGGACTCGACCATGCAGACATCCGTGGAGGTGCCTCCCATGTCGAAGGTGATCGCCCTGCATCCGGTGAAGGCCGAGGCGCCGACGACACCTCCGGCCGGGCCGGAGAGGACGGTATGGACCGCTGCCTTGCTCACCTGTCGAGAGCTCATCGTTCCGCCGTCGGATCGCATCACTCGAAGAGCCGGCTTGCCAGGCATGGCGCGAAGATGTGACTCCAGACGGTTCAAATAGCCTGCCATCTTGGGACTGACATACGCATTGACCACACAGGTGCTCGTTCGTTCGTACTCACGGTACTCGGGCAGAAGCTCATGGCTCACGGTGGTGGGTACATCGAGCGCCGCCTCGATGGCGCTGGCGAGCTGCTTTTCGTGGGAGGGGTTGGCGTATGAGTGCAGGAGCACTATGGCCACGGAGTCGGGGCTTGCCTCGTTTAGCCGTGCCAGCGTTTTTGAGATGTCGTCGTCACGAAGGGGCTCGATTATCGAGCCATCCGGGCCGACCCGTTCGCGCACACCTATCCGAAGGCATTTCGGTACGATGGGGGTCGGGCGGTGGATCCGGGTCGTGTGCAGCTTGGGCCGTGCTTGCCGGCCTATCTCCAAGACGTCCTCGAAGCCGGCCGTGGTGACCACCGCGGCTCGCGCTCCTTTTCGCTCCAGCAGGGCGTTGGTGGCGACAGTGGAACCGTGGATTACCGAGTCGAGCCTGCCATCGGGAGCTTTTGCCGCCTGGAGGATCTGCCCGAGCCCATCGATGACGGCTCTGGCCGGGTCGTCTGGAGTCGACGGCAGCTTGTGGGTGATCACCTCGTCATGAAGTATGAGAAGGAGATCCGTGAAGGTTCCGCCGGTGTCGATTCCGATTCGCACGATGCAAGGACTATAATCTCATCGATGACCACGATCATGTCCATGACGCCACGAAGCGGCGGGGAGCTTGCTCGGGTGGAGGTCGAGACCCTGGCCGATGCCTATCTCTGGCTGGAGGAGGTGCGGGCATCTCACGCGAGCTTTCTTCTCACAAGAAAAGAACGCGTCTCCAAGCTCGACGCCCGGGCTCGGTACATACTCGGCAGCCTCAAGGCGGCTCGACGCTTCATAGATAGCTCGAGTGCCGCAAAGTCATCGAGTGCCTGTCATGCGTACACCGAGGCCGTCCAATCCGAGACGAGGCCCTCTTCGGGAGCCTCCCCTGATGAGTCGAGCAAGACCGAAGGCGAAGAGGCCGGCGCGTCCACCTTGGTCCCGAAACAATCCGGCGAGGATCCTCTCTCGGATATTGTCGAGCGGACCAGAGAGGAGCTGGAAGCGGCGAGAAGTGATCTCGATCGATGGTCCAAGGAAGAGGAAACGAAGTTGGCGGAGGCCTTCGAAGCCGCGGAAAAGGCCGTCATAGAGAGAACCGAGGCCTATTCTGCCCATCAGATTCCCCTTCTGCGGGTGGAAGTCGCGCGTCTTGCCCAAGATCGCTGCATAGTGCACGTTCATCGCCCTGGTGACGACGAGGCCGTTGTGCTCTGCTGGCTTCTTACTGGCCGGCCTCCTTCTCGGCACGATTACCTGCGGGACGATTCATTGGATGCGGTCGATGAGCAAGTTCACCTGGCTGTCCGGGAGCACGAGCTCGATCCCAAGGTAGTATCGGAAAGGGGGGCCGACGCGGAGGACGCGCTTGCTCGAGACGGGAAGAGGCGTCTTCTGCCGATCAGGGCACATTTGCCGGTCCTGATTCCCGACATTGAATGGCCTCGCCTGCGCATGCGAACACGCGGTCCGGTACTGGAGCTGGAGTCTCGAGGTGAAGGAGGCGAGTACTCTCACCTGATCGAGGGAGAGACCTGCGAGCTGTTCACCGGATACTTGCTAAGCTTGAGGGCGAGGGGTCTCTTGGAGATTGATATCCAGGTTCCATGAGCCTCGCCTTCACCGTGGTTCTTGGGGACGATCTTGTGAGGGTGTCTTTGCCTGGGCCACAACCCGCATGATGTCGTCGGCGAGCCTCTTTTTCGGTTTGCGTGCCCTTGGACGACTCGTTCTCTCGAATCGTGGAAGGCAACTCGCGGTCGGTTCGAGAAGACGGCTGCCGTCGCTACTCGAGCCTGAGCGTCTCTATTCATTGATGGTCGATAGGGCCTCGAATGGTGTACGATTGTCGGATGAACAAAGCTCAGCGCGAGTGTCGGGTCGAAGTGGAGCAGGGCTCAATAGAGGCTAGGCGAAGAAGAAGGCCTGGGGCCTTTTTGGTGGCCGGATCCTTGTTGTGGCTCTTGTGTGCCACCGGCTGTGATTTGTTCGATTTGGACACGACTCGCCTGGTTGCGGGATCGGTCATCCATTCGCCCGCCATCGACGCGCCGGGTGGGTCGCTTCCGGAGTTGACCTTTGCCAGTGTGTTCTTTGGTGAGCGAGAGGCTGGTGTCGACGTCTTTGTCTTCCCTCCCGTCGGAGTCGTGGGAGCCGACGTTCAGCTCACCATCTTCGCGCCGGGGGACTCGGTGCGCGATGTTCCTCTTACGGGACTCGATGATGGCAACTACGTTTCGAGCTCCGAGAACGATCCCAACTTGACGTATCAAGCCGGGGCTTCCTATCGCGTGGAGGTCTCCGAGCTCGATGACTTCTTCGAGGTGGATGTCGAGCATGCCCCTGCTCCGGAGGCGCCTCAGGGAGCCCCCGGCACTCACACGATTGGTGAGCCGATCACCGTTTCCAGGAGCCAGATGAGAATCGCTTTCATAGAGGTTCTTCGTTTGGAGGGGGGGGCGGTTTTCGAGACCTTCTCCAACAGGCCCACCACCCACCAGGAAGTACTACGCGTCATAGCCGATCCTTCTTCTTACCAGGCATCCAGCTTCGAGATACCGGGCGACGCTTTCCAGCAGGCTGGACATTACGCTATTGTCTTGACCACCGCGGTACGCGGTGTGCCGGACTTCAATCTCTACTCTGGCTCCGGGGTGCTCGTCGGTGCCGGAGAGGCCCGGGTAATTCAGGTCGAGTAGCAGCCCTCTTCGATGACGACATGAAGCTCTGGATTATTGGCGCCGTGGGTGGGTTCATTCTCGGCTTAGTCTTGGGATGCCCCATCGTCGCTCTTGGCAGCGCGGTGGCTGGGGCCGGTCTGGGCCTCATCGCCGATCAGCTAGTGGGTTCGAATGAGGTGGAGGCACCGCAGCCAAGGAGCGAAGCAGGTTCCGGGGATCCCCTGCTTCGAGAGGACTTCGATCTAGAGGCACGTACCGTATTTCTCTCGAGGCTCGTCGGACTCTTCACGGCGGTTGCTCGCTGCGACGGGACGATAAGGCGGGAGGAGATAAAGGTCATTCGCCGCTTCTTCGAGCAGAACTTCTCTCTGACGGATGAGGATGGGGCCCTTGTCAGCAGGTTGCTGCGCGAGGCCCTGACGAGCCCCGTCGACATGGAGCTGGCGCTCGATGGCTACGCCGCGAGCAGCCGCGCGGCGGATAGGCTGCTCTTTCTGCAGGCCCTTTACGAGGTGGCCCTCGGTGATGGAGATCTCGCCCAGTCAGAGCAGAAGCTGATCAACCGTATCTGTGCGGACCTTGGCATTTCCGAAAAGGATCATCGAACCATAAGGGGACTGTTCTTCGACGAGCCTTCCTCCGATGACGATTATGCGATGCTCGGGCTGGAGCCCGGCGCGGATGAGGCGGAGCTGAAGAAGGCATTTCGGGAGATGGCCGCAACGCATCATCCGGACAAGGTCGCGCATCTCGGATCCGATGCCAGCGCGATGGCTGGCCGAAGATTCGCAGAGATCAAGCTGGCCTATGAGCGCATTCTTCAGGCCCGTGCAGTTTCGTGACCGTTATTGCTCCACCCGAAGGGTGTCTTTTCCGCTTGGGCTAATATAATCTGACTTAAATGACGAGTCCTGTTTTGCGCATATTGGGAGGGAAGAAATGATTCTTGGAAGCAGAATTGAAATGGCTGGACAAAGGCACCTTGCGGCCCTCCTTGTTTGCGGCATGTTTATGGCGGCCTCTTGTGATTGTGGATCCGAGGGTGCGGCCAGCGGGGCTCTTGCAGAGATCACGGCGACCAGTCCTGTCGTTGCCGATGGAACCCGTGCTTCTCTTGTGACTGTCCGTCTATCGAAGCAAGACGCGCCTCTTGTCGGGGAGACGATAGAGATCGTCACCGATAGGGAAGAGTCGGACGTCGTGGAGCAGCCCTCTAGCCCCACCGACTCCGATGGCGTCACTACAGGGCGCGTCAGGTCGACGGTGCCTGGGGAATCGACGGTCTCCATCACCTTGGATGGCAGCCCCGTCGAGGGTACGGCGACGATCGTCTTTTTGTCTTCCGCCGAGTGCGAGGCTGGAGAGGAGAGGTCCTGCTACGAGGGGCCCGAGGGTACCCTCGATGTTGGACGGTGCCGGGCGGGAACCCAGACTTGCACCGAGGACGGGGTGTGGGGGCCATGCGAGGGTCAGGTGCTTCCGGCGGAGATCGACGGCGTTCCCTGCAACGGGGAGGACGACAACTGTGATGGCACCGTCGATACGCACATGGATCGAGCCTCGCCCGACAACTGTGGGTGGTGTGGAAACGTGTGCGATGGGCCCCCAAACGTCGAGCGCATCTGCGATCCCGATACGGGCGAGTGCTCTCTCGGCGACTGCTTGCCGGGGTTCTACGATCTCGATGGAGATCCAGACACCGGCTGCGAGTACGAGTGTCACGGAGATCCGGAAGCAGAGGAGGTCTGCGATGGTACCGATACGAACTGCGACGGCTTGATTGACGGCGGTCCCGGCGGCATCTTCGACGTGGACGGGGACGGCTTCTCCGTTTGCGGGACCGATTTCGAGAATGGGGGCACGGATCCGGCGTTGGTCGACTGCGATGATCTGGATCCCGACGTCTATCCCGGCGCGCCTCTGCTCTGCGATGGAAAGGATAACAACTGCGATGGGAACATCGACGCGCCTGACGAGGACTGCGAGACGGGTCTTGTTTGCCTCATAGGCAGGTGCGATGAAGACCAATGCGTCTCCGAGCCCCTCGACTGCTCTTATCTGGATGAGGTCTGCGAGGTGGGGCAGTGCGATGAGGATGCAGGCGGCTGCGTCCTCGTCGATGCGGAGATCGGAGCTACATGCGAGGTTGGCGATTGCGTTGGCTCTTGTGGGGAAGGTGGTCTCTGCATCGGCTGCCACTGCGAGAGTGCGGCGGACTGCGCCGGCGGGATCGCTTGCGCGACGGCTTCTTGCGTTGATGGGCTATGTGTGTACGAGCCCGACGATGACCTTTGCGAGAGCGATTCTGTATGCGCCGTCGGGATCTGCGATCCCAGCGCGGGAGGGTGCGTCGAGCTGACCTCGCCCCTCGATGGCGAGCCCTGCTCCATGGATGACGGCTGCGAAGGAGTATGCGATGACGGCATGTGTCGGGGCTGTGAGTGTGAGGACGCCTCGGACTGCGAAGATATTGGAGACTGCGGCGTGGCGGCTTGCGAGGATGGCCGCTGCACACATGAAGCGAGCGACGCTCTTTGCGATACCGAGGTGTGCGTGCTCGGATCCTGCGATCCCGATACGTTCACTTGCTCCCATGACCTCGAGGCGCTCGATGGAGAGGAGTGCGAGGTCGGTGACTGCCAGGGCGTTTGCGACGGAGGTCTCTGCGGTGGCTGCACCTGCGTTGTCGATGAAGACTGCGATGATGGGGCCGCTTGCAGTGAGAACACCTGCGATGAAGGTCTCTGCGTCACCACAATCGCTCCAGATGCCTGTGACGACGGCAACCCTTGCACCGTTGGGATCTGTGATGTGGACGCCGGCGGATGTGTCCACGACGCCGAGGCCGCCGACGGCATGGCCTGTGATGTAGGCGACTGTGTCGGAGTCTGTCAGGACGCCTCGTGCCACGGCTGTCCCACCGAGTTAGTCTTCACGACAAGCCCCTTTACTATTCAAGTCTCCACGTGCTCGCCAAGGATCGAGGTAGAGACCCGGGATCCATACGGGCCGGTCACGGTAGCGACTGATACGACGGTAGCCTTGAGCTCACCCGACTCGCCCACCCTCGAGTTCTTCCTCGATCCCGACTGCACCGCGGCCGTGAGCAGCACGGAGA
>SKWY01000552.1 GCA_007128675.1 Deltaproteobacteria bacterium
AAGGGGCTTTCTTCGGGGCAGCCGGCCGCGGAGAGGCATCTTCGTCTTGGTCGTCTATTGGCCCCTGAACCCGATCAGCGCGCGAAGGCCGTGAGCCATCTTCTCGCGGCGGTCGAGTCTTCAGACGACTCGGGTCGTGTTGCTCTGGAGGTCCTGGGAGGTCTTCACGGGCTCCATGAGAGCTGGGTCGACATGACGTCGAGCTTGGAGGCGGAAGCGCGGCGGTTGGAGGAGGTCGACCCACGTGGCGCCGCAATCCTGCTGCGGCGTGTCGTGAAGGCTTGTCTCGAAAAGCCGGCGGCGCTGCAGAAGGCGGAGGCTGCTCTGCGCCGGCTCGTGGTGCTCGAACCGGAGGACGTGGGAAGCGCGGATCTCCTCTTGGAGATACTATCGGCCAGCGGCCGGCACCGCGAGGCGGTAAGTGTTCTAATAGATCTTTCCGAGATTGCGCCACCCGCCACTGCTGCACTCTATTTGATGCGGGCCGGTGTGATCGAGCTTGGTCGTTTTGGTGAAAGAGGCTCGAGCCTTCGCCACTTCGAGTCGGCACTGAAGCGCCATCCCGGTTGCAAGCCAGCTGCCACGCATCTGAAGGAGGCATACCGTGATGCTGGACGTTGGCGCGATCTGGCAAGGGTAATGTTGATGGAGCTCGAGGGGCGAGAGGTGGATGATCGAGTTTTGGACACATGGAGGGAGGCGGGACGAATCCTCGCCGACAAGGCAGGGGATGTCGTGGCCGCAACCGAAGTCTATTCTCGCATAGTCAAGCATGACTCGACCGATGAGGATGCCGTTCGATTCTTCCAAGAGTTTCACGACAAGATTAGTCGTGAGGCCTCTCAGGTACAGGCTTTCGAGGATGCCGCGGATTCTGCCGAGTCGGTCTCTGCCCGGGTCGAATCTTTGGTGCGCGCGGCCGAGGCCGCCCTCAGGCTGGGAAGCCTGCCAAGAGCGCGCGCCATCTTGGAGGATGCACGTGCTTTTTCTCCCGACGATATAGATCTACTCGAACGCTTGGTATCTCTTCTGGAAGAGCATGGGGATTACTCGGAGGCGGTAGAGGTCCTGGAGTCCGAGGCTTCCAGACTCGATGCGAATCATCCCCACTGGCCCCGAATAATCGCAAAGCTTTCGACCTTGTTGCTAGGACCTTTAGGGGAGGTGGCCTGCGCGAGAGGACACTTGGAACGCCTCGCCATGTGCCGAGGTCCCCAGGCCGAGGAGGCCCGAGATCTCTTGAACGCCCTGGACCGAGATCTCGCCGAGGCCCAGGCTGTAACTCCTTTCCAGGTATCGAAGCAGGAGCCTTCTCAGGATAGGGAAGAGGCAAGCGACGATGTCCTTTTGCCTGCTAGAGAGGCCCTTCAGAGCGGCGACATGGAATCCTCGCTTCGTCTGGCCAGCGCCGTTGCCGTTAGGTATCCGCTCACCTCCTCCCTGGGCCTCGAGGCCAGAGAGCTAGTCGCCGATCTTCTGATAGATCACTTCCGCGATCTGGACGAAGGGCTCGATCGTCTGGGGGAGATCGGTAGCGATAGAGCCCTCCCTGTTCGCGTGAGAAGACGCGTGAATGAGGCGCGCTTGCGTATTCTGGCTCGAGATGTGCCTCCCGCTCCCCATCGGGACCAGGCTCTCGCCGAGGCTTTGCTAGATGCTGCCGCAGTCGCCGAGACTAGAGAGCGATCCTACGAGTACCGCTACCGTGCGGCCCGCGTTTTGTGCAAGAGAAAGGATACATGGCGGAGGGGATGCAACATTCTTCGAGAGATGCTTCTCGACGATGAATCCTCCGTTCCCGTGCTCGAGATGTTGGCCGAGGTCTATGAGCGGGAAGAGCAATGGGCACAGCTGGTGGATATTCTCTGGAAGATGGCTGAGAACTCTTCGGACGAGCATTCCGTGGAGCTGTTTGCCCGTCTCGCTGATGTAGCTGCCTTTCAGCTCGATGACCCCAGGGCGGCCGTTCGCGCATTGAGGAGGTCTTTGGAGCGAATTCCCTGTCATCAGCCCTCCTTGTCCGCTTTGGCTCGTCACGCGTCAGCGGCCGAGGATCTGGACGCACTGATCGATGCCTTGCGTGGGCAAGTGGCGTTGGCGGAGAATCATTCGATCCTCCCTTCGTTACACGAGGCCCTGGGTGAGACTCTCGAGCGGGCCGGCCGTCACTCGGAGGCCATCACGGTCTACTCGCGCCTCACCAATCTCGAGCCCTCCTCGCTAGACTACTGGCGCCTGCTCGAGCGAGCGGCACAGACTGCCGGCGACATGAAAGTGGTAGCTCGTTCAATAGTGGGACAGGCCCAGTTAGTGGACGATCACCGCGATAGAGCGTCATTGTTGACAAAGGCCGCCCGTATACATCTCGACGAGCTGGGGGATCGAGTTGGTGCCGAACGTCTGGTCGAGTCCGCCTTGGCTCTCGAGCCGTCCGACAAGGATGCCCTGAACCTCTTACGCATGGTGGCCGAAAGAGGGGGAGCAGGCCCAGAGCAAGTAGTCACCCTAATCCGGGGAGCCGCCGAGGCCGCCCGTGACCACGAAAGAAAAGCGGAGCTATGGTGCGAGGCTGCCAGCCTTTATGCAGGCAGGCTCGAGCACGAGCAGGCTGCCTGGCTGGCTTACTCTAGAGCGTTGGAGGCGCAAGAAGCGTATCCACCAGCCTTGGCTGGCCTTGGACGCCTTCTCCTGAAGCGAGGAGATCTCGAAGCTGCTTCTCCGGTACTGTACCAGCTAGCAAGTCATGAAGATGCTCCAATGGCCGCTCGCGCCTGGGCTCTGGCCAGACTTGCGGAGATGGCACTGTCGTCTGGCAAGGAATCCTTGGCTTTGCAGTACCTCGAGGAGGCCTTGGGGCTGGACCCAGACGATTGTTGGGTGCACGTGACTCGTGGTCGGCTTGCTCTGGCCCAGGGGCGATATGCCGATGCCGTCGAGTCCTTGTCAAAGGCTGTCTCGATGAGCGAGGCCGGTGTCGTCGATGCCCCCGCTGGTGGCGATTTGATAGAGGTGTTTGCCGCTCTGGGGGCCGCTTTCGAGGGCCTAGACCGGAGGCGTGAGGCAGCTCGAGCCTGGGGTGAGGCTCTTTCTCGTGATGCCGTGCATGAAGGAGCCCTATCGTCTTTGGCTCGGATCGCCGCCAAGGAAGAGGACTGGCAAACCGTGGCCTTGATGAGAGAGCGAGCGGCGGAGCTCGTATTGGAGCCAAGAACTAGAGCTGCCGCTCTAGCCGACGTTGGTGTCATCCTGCGCGACAAGGCCGAGGATCCTCGACGTGCCTTGCAGGTATTCCGGCGAGCCGCCGAACTCGACCCTGAATCCATCAGCATCCAGGCTTCCCTGCTCGCGGTTGCTCGTATGCTCGGGTTCAATGTGGAGGCCAGCCAGGCGGCTTTCGAGTGTGCGCGGCTTGCCCCCAATGGACAGGTAGCGGCCGATTACTTGGCTTTGGCTGGGCAGTGCGCTCGAGAAGAGGGTGACCAGGAAGAGGCCTTGCAGCTTTTTCGAGCCTCCCTGGAGCGCCACCCTGCGTGCGAAGCGGCACTGGACGGCGCTGTCGCATTATTGGAGACGATGGGCGCAAGACGCGAGGCAGCCGACATGATGGCCAGGGCTCTGGTCCACGCCGGAGACCAAGAGCAGCGCCGGAGGCTCACGGTAGCGAGGGCACGGCTGCTGGAGGATTCAGGAGACGAGGCGGCGGCCGCGGCCTGCCTGGCGCGAGCGGTAGTCGAGGCCCCGAGTGACGGCCCCCTCCTGCTGGCGCTCGCCAGCTCTTCTGCTGCCCCCGAAGAGGACGCTCGTGCCGCGCTCTCATCCTTGATTCTCGGGCTGGAAAGACATCCCTTGGAGGTGCCGAGGCTCCTTGCGACCGCGACGCTCAGTGCCCAACTTGGCGAGCAGGATCGTTCATATCTCTGTGGGGCATTCTTGTCCCTCATGCGCGCGAATACTAGCGAGTCTGGAGCCCGCGCGGCTTCCCTCTGCCAACAGCTTCCGAGTTCCTTTTCCGGCGTGCTTGCGGACTCGGTAATCCCAGAGCTCCTTCCGGAGGCGCTTATTGCTGGAGAAGCCTTCTTCCGAGCGGCCGAAGCGACGATCCTCACGACCCATCCAGACCGACGCCCCTTCAACTGGTCCGCGCCGGAGACAAGGACACCGAGTTCCTCGTGGGTCAATGAGTTGGGAGAGGTGGCTCGAGCCCTGCGTTTGCCGATGGTGCAGGAGCTGCGCTGTGGTCCCGAGGGTTGCGGTGTAATGCCTTTACCCGATAGAGGTCGCCTCGTCGTTGCCGAGGATCTTCTCGAAGACCGATCGCTTGGAGAGCGCCGATTCGCCCTGGCCTTTGGACTGGTTCTTTCCGTCCCAGGCCGGCGTTGGGTCGCGGCTCCGGGAACTCCGCAAACAATCATGAACATGCTTCTGACTTGGGCTCGTGGCGAGGCCGATCCGGATACGGCCTTGGCCTTCGGCGAGAGACTAGGTCCCGGACGCTATCCTCTCCTAGCCATGCATGCAGGCCCAGAAGTGCCAGCGGCGAATGCCTTCATGGAAGCCGCGGTGATCGCGGCTACTCGATTTGGACTACTTGCGGCGGGAGATTTGCTGCAAGGCATGACTGCCGCGATGCATCTACTGTGCCCGGGTCGATCACTCCCAAGAGAGCCGGGGTCTTTAGCCGCCCTCGGGAGACTGCACGCGGCGCTTGGCGACATGGTGTCGTTCGCCCACAGCTCGGCATTCTTGAGAGGAAGGCATGCTATCGGGGTTGGAGTTCCTTGTTCGGCTGGGAGCAACTAGGCGGCGCAAGAGGCCTCGAGTTGGACTCACCTGCCGAAGGCTATCTCTCCAGCGACATCGTGTAGACCTTGTGGCATATGGAAGCGGAAGTGGTATCTGCCGAAGCGAATGAGGGCTCGATCGGGAAGAATGACCGGTTGGCCCGATGTTAGCCGATGGTCGTTCACGAATGTGCCGTTGGTGGACTTGGCGTCCATCAAGAAGAACTGGGATCCAGATTCATTCCATGTGAAGTATGCGTGGAGCTTGGACACCTTCGGGTAGTCGACCTGGATATCGCAGCTTCTGCTGCGGCCAATACTGATGCGATCCTTGAAGGGCCCGTCTGGACGCTTGACGATCCTGATCACGGCTAATCCTGGATCTGTCGTAAGGCCAGCCTCCAACTCTAGGCGGTTGGCTCTCGGATCAGTTACCCCGGTCTTGAAGGGGCGGGGCTCGGCGGTATCCTGAACTCTATGCAGGAGCACCGGTGTCGACCAGGACGCCGAAAACTCCTCTCGAGACAGACTCTTGATGTCTTCCACCACGTTGTACAGAAAGGTCATGTGCTCTCAACCCACAAGAATGGACGCAGAGTGTCCAGCGCTCCTGTCCCAAATCCAGGCACCTCCGTCAACTGCTCGACACTTCGAAAGGGTCCATGTTGCCTACGCCAATCAACTAGCCGCTGCGCTGCGTCCATGTCGATGCCTATAGCTTCCAACTCTTGGAGGCTCGCTCTGTTCAGATCGATTGCGATGGTGACCAGATCACGGACGTTGTTCAAGGTGGCCGGTCCAATCCCTGAAACATCCGTCAAGTCATCAATACGCCTAAACGGTCCCTCTGCTCTCCGATGAGCGATGATGGCGCTTGCTCGGGCAGGACCAATTCCCGGAAGCTTCGTCAGCATCTGCTCGTCGGCGGTATTTATGTTGATGAGGTTGCCCGGAGCCGAAGGTGGAGTCGTAGGCGCTGGTATATCCGCCTCCTCGTGCCGCGAAGGTCGAGGTGGAGGAGCCGTCCTTGGCTCGCCGCGTTGCTCTTGCCTGGCCTCGAGAGCCGCTCGGCGATCGGCGATGGTGCTCCCGCGCTCCTGGCGGGTAAGATCCAGCTCTTGCTGAGGACCTACCTCGCGCCTTGCCGAGGGTTGGTCCGGCCTGGCTGCCTTTGCGCCTGGCTGTTTGGCTCGAGGAGGACCTCCTTTGCCGACCCTAACGTCATCTCGAATTTGGCCGAGGGTGGCAGGGCCGATTCCCGTGACGTTCGTAAGCTCATCAACGGTTCGAAAAGGGCCGTTTCGCTCACGATGCTCGATGATTGCCTCGGCCAGTACTGGCCCAATCCCGGTAAGCCGCTGCAGCTCGGCCGATGATGCGCTGTTGACGTCTATTCGCCTTTCAGCCTCTGCGGGGGCAAGCCAAGCAATACATGCCATGACTACGGTGAGACAAATGGCTCTTCGAGATCTTGCGTCCGTGATGGTCATAGCTCTATGTCGCCTCCGTCATCGGAAGCACCGAGACGTTCGCGGCGCTCCTTCACCGAGCGACGGCGAGCCTCGGTCTCATCCTCATCGATCGTTAGACGTAAATTGAGCCAAGTTCCTTCAATGGCTTGGGCAGGCAAGAGCCTGCGTGGCACCAGCAGCTCCGTATCGTCTTCCAAGACGAGGACCGCGAGTGCGTCCTCAATGCGATCTATATGGACCCTGTGCTCTTCCTTGGGCGCTACCATAAAGAGCATCTTACCCTGGTTCGGGCAATAGAGCACCCAAGAGATTGTTTCACGCTTCTTCAGGGTTGGAGTTGATGCTCCCGGGCTTCCTTGGTTGTTTCACCCGTCGAGGGAGACCTGGATGCGCTTCGCTCCTCTTTGCCGGACCGCTCTGTCGAGACGGTGTAAGTCAGACCATCAGAGGTCACGGTGATTGTTCCGTGCAAGTCGTTGCGGTAGACAGTTGCGCCTACGGCCTCGAGGCGCGCGAGCGTATCGGGATGTGGATGGCCGTAGGAGTTCTGTGCTCCTACCTGGATGATCGCAACCTCGGGACCGACCTCTTCGAGAAAACGGGAGCCAGAGGAATGCCTGCTACCATGATGGGGGACCTTCAAGACGGTGCAGGATAGTCTCTTGGAGTCCAAAAGACGCAGCTCGGTCTCGGCCTCGGCGTCACCCGTAAGAAGAACGCAGAAATCTCCCATATCGACTCGGGCCACGATGGAGTTGGCGTTGACATCCGAACGCGTGCCCGAGTGAAGAGGCTCCTCGGGAGCTATCACCTCGAGGGTTGCTCCTCCTCCAAGGTTGACCTGTCGCCCCGCCCTGGCCGTCAGCACGGGAACGCCTAGGGCCTCCAACGTTTCAAGTAGCTGCTCATAGGCTCTAGAGGAGTGAGGATAGCCAGGATCCATGTAGTATCTGACCGGAACGGATTCCAGCACGGACCGAAGCCCCCCGATATGGTCCAGGTGTGGGTGACTCACCAGCACTAGGTCTAGACCTTCGATTCCCGCCTTCCTCATTACATCGAGAACCGCCGGGCCACCGGTCCTTGGTCCGGCATCGACTAGGACGGCTCGACCTTCAGGAGACACGATCAATGTGGCGTCGCCCTGACCAACGTCTATGAAGTACGTCGTCAGTGGCTCGCCGGAATTGCTCGATGCGTCGATTACGCCTTGAACGACTGCCTGCGGGTTTGGAAGCTTGAGCTCCCCGCTGGCCAGGCCTGGCAATAGCACCGCGAGCAAGAGCAGGCCGGCTGTTCGGATCGACCGCTTCATGGTGAACAGCATACCACAGCCACTTGGACATGGACGCTCACTGCTCGTCCAGTTGCGTAAGGTACTCATCCTTCCATGATAAGCGTCTGATGCGAACACGCCACTCAGAGGCCAAGCTCGAGGTCT
>SKWY01000222.1 GCA_007128675.1 Deltaproteobacteria bacterium
CGGCCACCGGCGCCAAGGCCAAGAGGACGGCAAAGGTCGAGGCCAGAATCGCAGCGAGCTTCTTCAACTCGAATGTCACCATCGTATCCTCCTGATTGTTCGACGCCGATTTCTTGCCAAGTCTACAGTTGCAAGTGTCTGCAACGATTGTACCAGAGGCAGTCGGCGTGCAAGCTCCCGGAATAACCGGAGGCAGAAAACCTCGTAGCTTTCTCGAGCACGAGAAGTGTCGGCTCTACCCGACAGCAGATGTCGGCCTCTTCATACATGGACAGCTGGGGGCAAGCACCGGTAGCATGCGATGTTAGCCGTCCACTCAGGTCCCGAAGAATCGACCTGTCTCATCGGGGCGACCATTTGATGATTCGTCGATCCAAAGAGCCTCTACACGAGCGCTGGCATTTGTGCCTTACGAGCCTTTTGGCATCGCTGTTTCTTTGTGCCTGTGGTCCAGGTCCCCATTTGTCGATCGAGATCTGCGGTGATCTCGTCGTACCCGATGAACTCGATGCCGTTCGCCTGCTGGTGGAGCAGTCGGGTGAGACGCAGCCGGCAGGCGGCTACATCGACCTGCTGGACCCCGCGCGCGACCCAGAGGATCCCTGCCCGGCCATCGTGCACCATCTGCCCGTGCATTTCGATCTCGTGGAAGGACGCAGAGACATGCTCGTCTCCGCTCAGGGCCTTCTGGATGGACTCGTGCGCCTGACGAGCCACGCGAAGGCCGACTTCCCATCGAGCGGGCCGAGCCCCGTGACGCTGGTTCTATCGAGAGCCTGCGTCGGGGTTTCCTGTTCCATGGGCCAAACCTGTCTGCAAGGACAGTGCGAACTCATTCCTTACGGGGACTCGGCGGCTTGCCCCGAACCTGCTCCTAGAGTATCCGATGAGGAGCGCTGTCCGCCTGATGAGGAGGAGAACGGCGACGAAGATGAAGACGATGCGGGGGAGAATGATTGATGGCCGACGGATCATGCGACATGGGCCGAAATCAAGGGGGCCAGGTCTCGTCGTCAAGGCCACTATCGCGCCGTGATGTCGCAGGTGGCCCGAGCAGAATAGAGAAAGAAGATGACAAAGTGAAAGTGCGCCGCTTTGCCTCATGGTGTCTGCCATTGACCCTAGCCACGTCGATGCTTCTGGCCTGCACCGACTCGAACCTCTATCACCGCAGCCATGAGCCTGTGTCGGCGGACCGAGTGACCTTGTCGGGAAGGGTCTGCACCGAAGATCCGGTGCAGGCGCGCTTCCCGGTGAGAATAGTGCTCGTCATGGACAGGGCCATGGGCCCTCTATTCGGAGATTTCGATCCCGCGGGCACCCGGCTTCGCGTCCTAAACGACTTCCTTCAGATCGCACTCGCCATCCCCGAGTATGAGCTGGCGATCGTGGGCTACGCCGGGGATGCACAAAAGCTTGCCCCCGTCGACGGTAACTTCACTCGCGATCCGGGTCAGCTGATGAGCGGCATAGCGCAGCTCGGCGCGCCCCAGTCTTGCCTGCCCGATGGCCGCTGCCGGGACTACAGGCGTGGTCTGCGCATGGCTCGCGCCTTGATAGAAGGAGACATCGCCTCGTTACCAGCCGGTGAGCGCGTGCTCACTCAGTACGTCGTCCTCCTTGTGAACGCCGGACCCCATGAGCCCCTGGCCCTCGAGGCCGACTGCTGCCCCGCTGGAGATGTGCGCTGCATCCAGCAAGGCAGCTCGCCGTCGGCGGAGTGTCAGGCAAACATAGAAGTCCAGGAAGCAGCTGGCATTAGAACCACCGTATCGGAGTCCGGTGCGGCGGGGCTGAGGCTTCATGTTTTGCACCTAGCCGCCGACCGCGACCCCGCCGTCAACGAGGCCGTATCCGCGGGCCTGGAGCGCATGGCCCTGGCGGGCACCGGCTTGTACCAGCGTTTCAACCTGGCCGAGTCGTTCAACCTGACCTCCCTGAACCTTCTAAACCTACGCACGTCTCTTCGCTACAAGACTTTCATGGCCGCCAACATCAATGCCAAGCCGACCCCGGACGGACCGGTAGTCGACTCCGACGGAGACGGCCTCTCCGACGAGGAGGAGCAGGCGCTCGGCTACTGCAAGGACGAACATGGCAACCCGATTCTAGACGCTCATGGAGAGCCCATGCTCAAGGCGGACCCAACGCTGCGGGACACCTCTGGAGACGGCATCGGGGATCTTGTGACTCTTCTTCTCGGCTACGACCTGTGCAACCCCCCAGAGCTCACCGAGTGCGAGGGTCTGCCGCCGGGACGGGACGTCGACGGCGACGGGCTCACCGATTGCGAGGAGATTCTTCTCGGCACGGATCCCAGTCTCGTGGACACCGATGGCGACGGGATGCCCGACGGCCTCGAGGTCATGCTGGGAACAGACTGGCTGAACCCCGACGCCGAGCTGGATTGGGATGGAGATGGGGTCTCCAACCTCGACGAGGTTCGCGCCAGAACGGATCCCCGCTCGAGCGATCGAGCCCAGCATCTCGCCGAGGGCTACCGCTACCAAATAGAGGATCTGGGCGTGAGCCTCGAGATTTCCCCGTCTCGAGTGCGCCGAATACCCGGCGTGACCCTATCCTCCGTATCCTCCTCCACCTCACCTGGGCTCGGAGCGCTTCGGTACTACTCCGGGCCGGCTCCCTCGCTCTCCTGGCAAGATGCCTCGGAAAGCAGGCCGGGCCCCGTGGTGGCTATCGGCGGAGGAGGAAGACTCACGCTGCCAGCGGCATCCTGGGCGCCGGAGCAAGGGGACGATGGCAAACGGATCTTCGTGGAGGTCGATCCCGAGGTTCTTCCTCCAAACGACGTCACCGAGTCGATCCGCATCGTGTTTCAGGAACGCCAATGCATCGAGTATACGGTTCGCAACATTCGTCTCATGCCAACCTTGGAGCGCCCAGACAGAGGCGCAGGTTGGAACGACATCTTTCTCTACTTTTTGCAGGCCCCGCAAGGCCGCCCGACCGCGCCCGGCCCCGTGCGAATCGCTCATGTTCCGGTTCGTTTCATTCCTCCGGATCGAAGGGAACCCGACGATCGAGTCATAATCGTGCGAGACGAGGAGTTCGTGCGTCCCAGCGTTCAGGAGCTCCGGGTGCAATGAGCACCCCAACCATGATAGCTAGCGAAGCTAAGAAACCTTTCAAGGAGGCTGCTTAGATGGCGACCCTTCTAGAGTATCTCTCCCGCGGCGGTGGGATGATGTACGTAATCTTGACTGTCTCGATCGTGGGATCCGTCATCTTCCTGGAGCGAGCGTTCAACCTGTTCATACTCCGTAGACTGGACGCGGCAGCTTTCACCAAGTCGGTGCTCGGTCATGTCGAGGCTCGTCGCTTCCGTCAATCCCTGGACGCATGTCACGTCTCCTCCCGGCACCCCCTGGTGCCCGTGATGCGAGCCGGTCTCTTGCGGGCCAACAGAAGGGAGAAGGAAATAGAACGCTCGATGGAGAAGGAGATGCTCGGTGCCTTGCCTCATCTACAGAAGCGAGTCTCCATGCTGGGCCTTCTAGCCAATACCTCCACTCTCCTCGGTCTTCTCGGCACCATCTTCGGTCTTATCAAGGCCTTCACCAGCGTGGCCGCCGCCACGGCCGCCGAGCGGCAGGAGGCTCTAGCCGAAGGCATCAGCCAAGCGATGTACACGACCGCATTCGGCATAGCCGTCGCCGTTCCGTTGCTCTTCTTCCATCACATCCTGGCCACTCGGCAGGATCGCATAATGATGGAGGTCGAAAGCGGCGCTACGGGACTGCTAGTGGCGCTCACCGGTGTAGTTCGGGAGATCAACGCGCCCGAGGCGCCTAGACCTGGAACAGACAAGAAGAAGGGCCACGCGGCCGCCTGACAAAGGGCCTAAACTCCATTGAAAGCGAGGCCACGGCAGTGTTCGAGCGCTTCAAACAAGCCAAGCCAGAGGCGTACGAGCTGAACCTCATACCCATCATGAACCTCATGATGGTGCTCATCCCTTTCCTTCTTCTCGGCGCGGCTTTCTATCACCTCGGCAGCATTCCAACGACACTGCCGACGCATCGGCCGGAAGGCGGTCTGACGCCGGAGCAGTCCGATGTCGTCGTAACCCTCAGTCTTAGAATCGAAGAGACCCGTTTGGTTCTTTCCGCTTCTGCGGCAGAGCTTTCAGAGGATGAGCTCGAAGAGCTGGGTCTGGAGCTACCCTCCACGAACGGAAACTTCGAACTGGACACCCTCCAGGCCAAGCTCTCCGACATCAAACGGCGCTACCCGAAGAGCGACACTTTGGTCGTTCTTCCCGATGATGGAGTGCTGTATCAGCTTCTGGTCGACGTGCTCGACGCATCACGGGAAAGACTTATCGAACGTCCCGGAGAGGATCCCGCGCAAGAGCCCCTCTTTCCGGTGACCGTGTTCTCCAGAATGATCAAGGCCGAGGACGAGGAAGACGAAGAGGCCGGCGAGGAGGCTCCATGAAACGCTTCTCTCGCCGCAAGAAGAAGGGTCTTCCCACCTTGATGCTCACCTCGCTCCTCGACATGTTCACGATCATCCTCATCTTCCTAATCGTGAGCTTCGAGGCGGAGAGCTACGACTTTCGTCTGAATCCAGACCTGACTCTACCGGACAGCACGGCGCGATCGATCTTCAGACCGGCTGTCAATCTGGCGGTGACCCCCGAGGGAGTCATGGTGGAGCAGCAACCTGTTCTACCCCTTTCGGATGGGAAAGCCAGACCATCCGACTACGACATGGGTTTCATCCCAGAGCTAGTCGATCATCTGAGCGCGCTATATGCAGAGCGCGCCGCCGAGCAGCCGGAAAGCTCACCTGATTCGGAGGCGATGGACGATGAGGAGGACGGCACCATAGTGGTGCTTCAAGCAGACAAGGATATGGACTATCGCACCCTGTATCTCGTCATGCGCTCTGCTAGCCAAGCAGGCTTCACGAGGCATAGGCTTGCGGTGATGAAGAAGTGAGAGGCTCCAAGATGAGACCACGAATGAAGACCCTCAAGATATCGCTCCCCCGCTTCTTGCTTTTTTGCTGCCTCGCCTTGGGAGCTGTACTCGCGGCTTTCATGCCAGCTCTCGCGGACCAGGATCCTACGGAACAGGCCCAACCAACGGACGAAGCCGACGCTGAAGCCGCCGAGGAGCAGGAGACAGGAAGCCTTCGAAGATCCGATCGCATGGAGTTCGACGCGCGGCTAGTTCGCGGCCAGAAAGCGACCTCGGGAGCCGTATACCTTTTCCAGCGCGCTCCAAGACCCCTACCGCCCTTGGTCGTGCTTCGACAAAGCTACCTCGACCGGATCGTGGAGCCCGTTCTGGGCAAGCAAGAGGGAGATGTTGCGGAAACGGAAGAACCTTGACCCTCCGCCTTCGTGAGTCGAAGGCGGTGACCGCGGAAACGATACGACAGTGACCCAGCAATCCGGCAACAAGTACAAGCTTCTCGAGCAGCTCGCCACCGGCGGGATGGGAGAGATCTGGCTTGCGCGCCAAGAAGGATTGGCTGGGTTCAACCGGCTCGTAGTCATCAAGAAGATCCTTCCACATCTGACGAAGAACAAGGCTTTTCTCAATATGTTCTTGGACGAGGCTCGCCTTGCCGCGCAGCTCGCCCATCCGAACATCGTTCAGATCCACGATCTCGCTCGCAGCAAGGATGGCGGCTACTTCATCTCGATGGAGTTCGTGCACGGAGAGGATCTTAGCGAGCTGATGCAGACAGTCCACGATCGGCGCCATCCCGGCGTACCGATCGGGTACGCCGTCAAGATCGTCTCGAGTGTATGCGAGGCCCTCTACTACGCTCACACTCGAACCGACAACGCCGGCAAGCCGCTGGGCATCATCCATCGAGACGTGAGCCCCGCGAACGTGCTCGTCTCCTATCAAGGCCAGATCAAGGTCGTCGATTTCGGCATAGCAAAGGCCGCGAGCAACCAGAACATCACGGAGGTAGCAACGGTCAAGGGTAAACGGGGCTACATGTCGCCAGAGCAGGCGGCGGGAAAGCCGGTTGATCATCGAGCCGACATCTTCGCCGTGGGCGTCATACTGTGGGAGCTTCTTACAGCCCAGCGCCTCTACCAGTTCGACAGCGATCTCGCGATGGCCCAGGCCATCTGTACGAAGCCGCCGCCGCCGCCAACGTCCATACGCCGAAACATCCCCAAGCCTCTGGAAGACATCTGTCTGCGGGCCTTGGCCAAGGAACCTTCCGACCGCTATCAAGACTGCCAACAGCTCCACGTCGCTCTCGAACGATTTCTGCACTCGCAGCCGTCTCTTGTTACCCCGTCCCATATCGCGCGGTACATGCAGTCACTCTTCCCCGAAAGGGTTCGAAGCTGGAAGAAGATCTTCGAGCGAGTCGAGGGTGGCCTGCCCGGGTCCGCCGAGGCGCCGAAAAAGAAGCTGGAGACAGACCCCTTGGGAACCGTTCCGCAGGCGGAGCTTGCTTCCCCTGGCCTCGACGATGACGACGAGACTCGTCAGGTCAAGGTCTCCCCGGAGCTTCTGGCCTCGCTTGGCCGTGGAGATGGAGTCGAAGCCCTAGAGAAAGGCTTCGAGGTTTCGGAGCCCATCGACGACGACATCGAGCTCACCGATCCCGCCCTTCCACCGCCGCCCTCGCACGAAGACGACCTCGACGACGACGATCCGGCCTTGGCATCCACCCGCGTCGAGTTGCGACGTAACGAGAGGGCCATCCCCCAACCCGCTGCCTCCAAGCCCAAGGCTCCACAACCTCCTGCCGCCGGCCCAGCCTCAAAGCCCAAGGCTCCACAACCTCCTTCCGCCGGCCCGGCTTCAAAGCCCAAGGCTCCACAGCCTCCTGCCCCCGGCCCAGCTCCAAAGCCCAAGGCTCCACAGCCTCCCGCCGCCGGCCCAGCTCCAAAGCCCAAGGCTCCACAGCCTCCCGCCGCCGGCCCAACCTCCAAGCCCAAGGCTCCACACCGTGCACCGGCCGAGCCCGCACCTAGACCGGCAACCTCTTCCGGTCCAAGGCAGGAGCCCCAGGCTTCCAAAGAGGGTTCATCACCAGTCCCCTCCTCCAGGCCCTCGCCCGAGCAGCCATCTCCATCCTCCCATCCCGCACCAACCTCGCTGGGAAGGAGCGACAAGTTCTTTGGCCTGCCGAGGGATGGCTCCGTGCTCGACCCCTTCGACGATGACCTAGAGGATGAGGATGTCTTCACGGGCCAGCCCCCGAAGGTTCCAATAGAGGACCTGTTGGGGGAGGACGATGAGCATGCGGAGACTGGCAGTTCGTCTGGAGAGCATAGCTCCGAGCCCCTCGCCGAGATTCTCTGCTCCTCCGCGGGTGTGGTGCTCGGCTCGGCGAGCCTGCGTTATCCAGCCTCCTACCAGCCACGCCACAAGATTCGTCTCGCCAGAATGGGGCGGCGCTCGCTCAGCCTGAGAATCCCGGAAGGAGCCACGGGGCACATCCTCCGAGCCGGGGCTCAAGCTCTTGGACCAGAGCCCCTTCCCAAGGCCCGCAGCAAGGTGCGCCTTGCTATTGGAGATAGCGCGGAGATCGAGCACGACGGGTGCACCTATCGGCTGCGAGTAAAGCAGAGCCCCCTTCCTCCGCGCGAGGCTAGACACCCCCTGGCCGTCAAGCTTTGGGCTGGCTGCATCGCGGGAGCGGTAGCCCTTCACTCGCTGCTTTTCTTGTCGATAGTGGTCGGAGAA
>SKWY01000110.1 GCA_007128675.1 Deltaproteobacteria bacterium
GCTCGTCGTGCCTTTGCATGGGCACGCGCGCTGGCACCTCGATGCGACTCGGCTCGGAGTCCGGCCAGATCACACTTCGTCTCGAAGGGCCCTCCAGGTTCAGTCCCTTTGCGCGCATCTCTACCTTTCCCTCGCCGCCTGGTCCTTCCACGACCCTGCCAACCGCGGCGGCGATGAACTCATCTCCGGGACGAACGAATCGAGGAAGAGCGGGCTGAACGATGAGCGGCAGACGCACCGAGATCAAGCTTGCTCCATGGCCGAATCGGCCAGGTCCGCTGACGGCCTTTGCTCGCACGGCGAAGTCGGTGAGGTTGTCCGGAAGACGAACGCGAACACTCGCCCGTCCGCTCGAGCTTACCTGCACGGCGGGCTCGTAGAAGGGCATGGGAGTAAAGCGGCGCCGAATTGTTGCTCGATCAAGAAGGTCGGACTCCGCCTCTTCCAGGCCTCCGCCACCCCCAGGGTTCTCTCGCACGGGAAGCCGTCCAAATACGAGAGCACGCGTATCTCGAACCGAAAGCCGGGTAGCCCTGGCCTTCAGGAGGTCCGGCAGTGGATCGAGCCGCTGCTCGCTTCCAAGAGCCAGCACCGCCCGATCCACGAGCCACAAGGCCACCTCGCCCTCCAAAGGTCGACCTTCGTGATCGGCAAGCCCTACCTCTATCTCGATCTCTTCACCCGGATGCGCTCTCTCGGGGTGCTCGATCGACACCAAGACCCGATGATCCCTGGGGCTGACCGAAAGCCATTTCGTCGAGGCGATAGTGTGGGGCTTGCCAAGGTCCAGGCTCGTGCCGGTGGTCGGTAAAGAGCCCTCGACTCGCCCACGCATCAACACGAAGTGGACTGGCAGTCTTGGCGCATACTCCGACTCGATTGACACATCGAGAGTCGCCGTGCCGCCACGCACCGTCAGCCACTGATACGTGTTGCCGGCGGGGCCCTCGATGACGGAGAGCACGTATCCATGCTGGAACGGGCTCTTTAGAACCAGGCTGGCCGTCTCGCCGGGATTGTACTCTTCCTTGTCGGCGGAGACCTCGAACACGCCTGCCTCCGGACGCTGCCAGCTTACAGGCTCCTCGCCAGTCGCAAAGAGATCCGCCGATACTACCTGGGCGCGTCCGAGCCTGTCTCTCGACGACAGCTCGACCACATACACGCCGGCTCGTTCTATGGGCAGGTCTAGGGAGATGGGCTCGAGACCGCTCTCGATTGTGGTTTCGAGAACATCTTCGTCCACCACCTCGGTGACATAGCGAGGCTCACCCGCCGAGAAGTCACTTGCCACCAGGTGCGAGTGCCATTGGCGATGGCGAAGCGTGACCGAGACTTCTTTCCCAGCCAAGAAACCACCATCATGACCGACTACCACGATCTCGGGCTCGATCCTGGACTGGGAGCGGACTACGCGAGGAAGCTTCAAGCCAACCGCGAAAGGAGGCAAGGATTGGACTCTCTTCACGGATGTCACGGTTTGATCGTCGGCTCCCGTAACCGTGGCCTCCACCACATAGACCCTCGGGCGCGCGCACGGCTCGGCGGTGGGGTCGAGCTCGATGGTCGCTGCCCCTTCCTCGTCGGTGACGGCGCTTCTATCGAGACGCGGCGAGGAGTCGAACCTGGTGCCGCCAGAAAAACGATCATCCGATGAGAACTGGAAGCCCGGAAGCTCTCGAGGCGTCCAGGCAAGAGGAAACTGGGTGACCCTCCAGCGTAAGGGACGTTTGGCCACTTGTCCTCCGGCGTAGTAGCGAGATGTAAGCCCAACCTCGAAGGGCCGGTCGGATGGCGTTTCATCGGGCCCATGGAGGGCGACCTCGAACCTTGGTAATCGGTAGGAATCGACACGGAAGGAGACCTGACCATACGCTCTCTGGCGGTCACGAAGACGCGCTACATAGGCCCCGGTGGGGATATCCTTTTCCTCAAAGGCATGATGAAAGGAGCCTCCCTCGGTAGGGCTCACCGGATATCGCCAACGGAGCCCTCCGGGCCCCTCGACCTCGATTATCGGCCGGTCGAGCTCCGCTATCTCGAATCGACCGGCATGGCGCCTGCGTACATATCCCTGGATCTGAACCTCTTCCTCCGGCCGATAAACGGGCCTCTCCGTGAAGATATGGGTGACTAGTTCGTAGCTGGGCCTCTCTCGCCTCACCCTGTTGAGAGTTCCCTCGATCCATGTGGAGCCGTCGGCATGCCAATGCCCAGAGGCATAACGATCCGGGGGCCTGGTGGCATCGAGAACGAGCCTGTCGTCTCCCTTGCTCACTACTATGCGACGAACAAGCCTTCGACGGGGTTCATGGTCGAAGTCGGCAGTATTCCAGGTATAAGAGCCATCGTTGCCGGTTCGACCCCGGACATGTCTTTTCCATCTCTGCCTGAAGCCCTCGATCTCGACTTTGGCCCCTCGCACGGGACGTCCCGTCGAAAGAGACGTCACGATGAAGTGAATCTCTCCATCGCTCTCCACCGTAGTCAAGGATAGATCGGTCACCTGCACTCGCATCCATTGGCGCGAGCTACCCTTATCGAGGCGACGAAGTCCGACCAAATAGGTGCCCGGGACCTCGTCTCCAGCGATCTTTGCCAAGGCGGGGGCAAGATCGATTCCGAAGGTCGCTGCCCCAACATTCGAACCGATGGGCAGATTGACGATCCTGGAGAAGGAAGGCGTTCCAAGAGCAGCGATCCGGCTCGCAAGCTCCGCGGCGCTCGGATACCGAGAGGAAGCGGTATGAGCCCTAGGCTCCTCGCCCGGCCCCGGGGGCCGTCTCGATTCATCCACGCTCACGGGGCGATCGGGAAAGGGCCAGAGCGAACGGTCCAGGGGATCTATGGGGTGTATGCGCAGGTCGACTCTCGATGCCCCACGACCTTCGACGGGGACTTCTTTCGGCCCCTTTCGTTCGATGATCCCCTGGCTCGCCCCCCACCTGATGAACGTCGGCTGCCTCGAAAAGATCAAGAAGGCCTCGCTCTTCCCATCGATTAGAAGGGCACGACCCGAAGCATCGTTTAGAGGAGTGGGAGTGAGAGTCATGGAGTACAGAGTGCCTGCCTCGAAGCGCCCCTTGATCTCGAGTGAACGCCCTCTTACCCGATAGTCGAGATCGTCTACTCTTGGAGAGAACCGTACGAGGTTTCTAGCGACAACGGGATCGATCTCCGATGGAGGGGCCGAAAACTCGATCCTCACGCCGCGATCGCTGGCAGCGCAGCGAAGAACGTCGCGAGCATCATAGCGACTGCCCTCCACCGTCACCGGAACCTCGCTCCCGCGACAGCCCATTCGAATGGCCCGAAAAGGCTCGGCGGTAGCGAAGAAAATCGTGCTGAAAGACTCCGCATCTGGGGCCTCCACCTCGGGATCCAAAGAGAGGCGAAGATGCAGCCTCGCCCAATGACCAAGAGGGACCGGATCGCGAAGACGCAAGATGTATCGCGCCGGTTCGTTTCTGGATTGCCGCTCTAGCGCCTTCACACTCAAGTCGTCACTGGAAAGCCACCTCGTCTCATCCTCATTCGAGGGGGCCGGCAGCTTTCCCACCTCGATCCTCACCATCGCTTCGAGCGCCTCTACGTCGAGAGGATCGGGAAACGTCAATGCAATCTCATCGACTGGACCAAGATTCTCGCTCCCGTCCCGTGGGATGGAGCTTATCGGAGGAGTCATCAAGGTAACCATCGACTGCCTTTGACGACCTGCCTCCCAGAGAAAGCGAGTCAAAGGAGGCCAGGGATCAGCGGGGCGAAACTGCAACGTGCGAGCATCGAGCCACTGGAAACCTCCAGGATGTGCCGGTGAGAAGCTGACGAAACGCTCGGGCCGATCCTCCGGCCCTCCCTCGCTAGGCCCGGTGTCGCGTGCGAAGAAGACGGTTACCGGATCCCATCTGCGAACGAAGGTATCGGGAACGATGACATTGCCTCTTGCGCCCGCTAGACGATGCGGCCTTACCGAGTGAGCCTCGTTGTGATGGGCCTGCGCTCCTTCGGGATGGAGGAGAATGGAAGACAGAAGCACCAGACAAAGAGTGATGGAGCGAGCAGAGTTCATGCTCAAGCGATGGAGCAAGGATTGAGCCACTGCCATCGCCCCTTCAAAAAACCGGCTCCTTGCGTCAGATCGGCTCTTCTGTCATTGGAGCTTGTGTCCCACAAGCCACGGCATCGAGGACCAAATGCCACGAAGCAGAACCGGCTGCGGGGCCCCGGACATCCCGCCAAGTCTTGAGCGGGCATGGCTCTGTTTCACAAGGCTCGTGTCCTACCGCCATCAACAGCCAGGCTCGTTCCAGTTATGTACGAGGCATCAGGGCCGGCCAGAAACGCAGCGGCAGCGGCAACCTCCCTTGCCTCTCCGAACCGGCACATGGGCACCGATGCCTCCATACTCGAGGCCATCTTTTCGACACTCGTCCCTTGCTCCGCGGCTCTACTGGCAATGAGGCTTCGAAGACGATCGGTATCAGTGAATCCTGGAAGGACGTTGTTGATCGTAATCCCTTCCGGGCCAAGCTCACCGGCCAAGGTCTTTGCCCATGCCGCCACGGCCGCTCGCACGGTGTTCGAGACCCCAAGACCCGGAAGAGGCTCTCTGACGGATGTTGAAACGATGTTGACTATTCGCCCGTAACCGGACGCGCGCATTCCGGGAAGGCACCTTTTGACCAGCATGTGGTTGACGGCGAGATGGGCTCGCATGCCGTCAAGGAAGGCATCCCAGTCCGCCTCCAAGATTGGTCCCGGCGGTGGACCTCCCGTGTTGTTGATCAATATCTCCACGGGCTGATCGGCGAGCGCTTTTTCGATACGGGAGATGGCAACCTCGAGCTGGGAAAGATCCGCTGCGAGATATCGGTGGCTCTGCCCAAAGTCGCGGTTGAGCCCTTCGACGACGCGAGCCAGCCGTTCTTCATCGCGAGCGACGAGCAACACGCTGGCGCCATGCCCAGCGATTCTTTCCGCGCATGCCAGGCCAATCCCACGGCTAGCACCGCAAACGAGCGCAAAACGACCTTTCAAGCTATCTATCATTGCGCATCTCCGCCCCTAGAAGCTTCGTGAAATCCCAGGAGGCAATGAGTTGTTGGAGACTGAATCGGGCACACAAGAACACTTGCCCCGAGGCTCCCGCAACCCCTTTGCGTTCAGGATGGGCCTGGAGCACTATCAGGAGGATAAGTGCTAGGCTACCTTGTGACCTGACCTCGAAAGCTGGGTGCTCTATGTCCCTAGACTACGACTGGCTCATAATCGGCTCCGGTTTCGGAGGCAGCGTGAGCGCGTTGCGTCTTGTCGAAAAGGGGTACTCCGTAGCTCTGCTGGAGAAGGGACAACGTTACGAAGGGGACGATTTTCCAGAGACCAACTGGAACCTGAAGCGATGGATGTGGCGACCGGAGATAGGATTTCGCGGCTTCTTCGCCATGACCATGCTGCGACACGTCACGATAGTCTCCGGGGTAGGCGTCGGGGGCGGCTCCCTTTGCTACGCCAACACGCTGCCGATCCCGAAGGACGAGTTCTTCAGCTTGCCGAGCTGGGGGCACCTGGCCGATTGGAAGAGTGAGCTCGAGCCTCATTACGAGACGGCCAGTAGCATGCTCGGCGCAACCGTCAATCCTCACCCTGCCCCGGCTGACGAGGTCATAAGAGAGATTGCGAAGGACATGGGGCGGGAGGACGCCTACTCACCCACCACCGTGGGCGTCTACTTCGGCGAAAAGGAGGTGGAGGTTCCAGACCCCTATTTCCAAGGTCGTGGGCCCTCTCGTACAGGGTGCGCGCAGTGCGGCGGCTGCATGATCGGTTGTCGTAACAACGCCAAGAACACTCTCGACAAGAATTACCTCTACCTCGCAGAGAAGCTCGGTTTGATTCTAGAGGCGGATACGGAAGTAACCTGGATCCGGCCATTGAGTGGTGGCGGCTACGAGGTCCACGCATTGAAGGGGACGAGTCTGTTCGACCGACCCAGCGTGGTGTACACCGCAAAGAATGTAGTGTTCGCCGGAGGAGTCCTGGGAACCGTGGACCTTCTTCTACGCCTTCGAAGACACAGGCTGGGCCTTCCCAGGCTATCGAGCAAAGTCGGTTCCTTCGTTCGAACCAACTCCGAGGTCCTGATGGGAGTGGTCACCCAAAAGTCCGACCTCGACCTATCCAAAGGGGTAGCCATCGGCTCCATCCTCCATACCGACAAGAATAGCCACCTAGAGCCGGTTCGTTATCCGGAGGGTTCGGGTTTTTTCAGAGTCCTGGCGGCACCGAACACCAGCGGAGACTGGCTCCACCAACGTGTGCTGCGAGCAATTGGCACCGCTATCCGCGACCCCGTAAAGCTCGCAAGGATATGGACGGTGGGCGACTGGGCCAGAAGAACGGTAATCCTGCTCTACATGCGCACTTCGGAAGGCTATCTACAGCTACGGCTAGGCGAGATGACAGACAGCCTCACAACCGCCTTGGACGAAGGAGAACCTCCAAAGGCCTTCATCCCAGAAGCCACGGACCTTGCCGAAAGAGTCGCCGAAAAGATAGACGGCTTTCCGCAAAGCATGATTACCGAGCTCATTCGGGGGGCTCCAACGACGGCGCACATTCTTGGAGGGGCCTGCATGGCAGAGAGCCCGGATAAGGGAGTCATAGATCATAGGCACCGGCTTTTTGGCTACGACGGCCTCTACGTAATTGACGGATCCGCCATCTCCGCGAACCCGGGCGTGAACCCATCGCTCACCATATGCGCGCTCGCCGAGCGAGCCATGAGCTTGATTCCCGCCAAGAACGAGCTTCTTGATGTCGCATAGCCTTGGCCCCTCGACGCTCACCAGACGGGGTGAGGAAACCCGGAGCATGCTCCCGAGCAACCCTTTGGCGGCCACGGGCGATGTCTTGCTAGCCGCCATGAACCAAGGGGCTCGACCCCAAGGGGGCGGGAATCGAGAGCGCGGGACCGTCGATGAGAAACCTATCCAGATAGCCAAGGGCCCATTTCGAGGCTGAGCCACGAAGAGAGATGCGTGGCGGTCGGCGCCCTGCATATACTCATCTCCATGACGGCTCGTCCACTCAGGCTCATGGTCTATGACCGCACGTGCCGGGGCCTCCCCCTGCTGCCGGGCCTTACCCACACCTGGGTCTTGGGAGCATGGCTCTACTGGATGATGGGAAGGCTCGATGACTGGAGAGGAGTGGAGAGCTGGGAGGAGGCTCTAGGATGGATTCTCGAAAGAGCCTCCGACGAAAGAATCGCCGAGATCCAGGTTTGGTGTCATGGCCAATGGGGGAACGCGCGAATCAACGAAGACATCCTGGACGTAGACTCTCTCTCGCCGGGCCACCCGCACCACGAGCTTCTTTTCGCGATATCGCGCCTCATGATGAAGGGCGCCGATGGTTTGTGGTGGTTTCGCACCTGCCAGACGTATGGGGCGAGAGCCGGGCATGAGCTGGCAGGGCGTCTCACCGATCTGTTGGGCTGTAGGACAGCCGGCCATACCTTCATCATCGGCCCTTGGCAGAGTGGGCTGCACACCCTCATGCCCAAAGAGATTCCGAGCTGGCCCCTTTCCGAGGGAATAGCGGCGGGAACACCAAAGGCCCCGGTCAGAGCGCTCTGGTCGA
>SKWY01000454.1 GCA_007128675.1 Deltaproteobacteria bacterium
CACGGTGAAGACCGACCAACCGGCCTCCGCTGGGGGAGACGGAAGCGCCCCTGCACCCTTTGACCTGTTCCTTGCATCAATCGCCACATGTGCAGGGATCTACATGCTTTCGTTCATGAAGCAGCGTGGAATCGATCCAAAAGACAGCGGGGTCACCATGAGACTCGAGCGAGATCCCATCAGCCGCATGATCGCACGCATCGCTCTGGATCTTCACTTGCCCGATGGATTTCCCGATAAGTACGAGCAGGCCATCGTCCGTTCGGTCAACCAGTGCACCGTGAAGAGGCACATACAAGAGCCACCCGAGTTTGAGGTCCGTACCTCGCGTGCATAGGGTTCAATCCAAGGAAGCGGTGCGGTAAGAGCTTCATGCGCACTGCAAAATGGATCTGGGAGGATTTGGTTGCACGGATCCTCGACACAGCAGCCAGCAAGACCATGCTCGAGGGTCCCGCAAGAGAGTACTCCTCAAACTCCTTCTCGACGAATCTAGAGTGGTCGAAGCCCCATCAGTCGTGCGCGAAAGTGACGCACTTGCCCTCGACACCCTCTATGGCGTTGAGCTTCTCGAGGAGCGTCTCGCACTCCTTCTTATCTCCGACCAGCTCGAGTATCAGGAGTCCGTTGGGGCTGCACGCGTCGGGGCCGGTTTCATGCAAGCCGAGGCGCGTCTTGATGTTGCATCCATACTCGGTGAGGAGCCTTTGGACTTCCTGGGCTTTCGTGAGTCTCTGGGTAACGTGTACCGCGGCGATGAAGTGGTCTTGTTGCATTGTCTATCTCCAGTTTCGATTGAAAGGTGACACGAGCGCTCCTAATCCACCAACAGAAGATCGGCGAGATTCATCTTTGGAGTTTCAGTTCGTGTGCCGTCATGTTAGTATGTTCTGGGGCCGCATTGAAGGCGCTCGCTGCACTCCCAAAAGGGTCTTGTGTCGCCAAGACAGGAGGGTTCAAATGGCCAGAAAGCCGTCGGAACGGGGGCATCGCGGGAAGGAAAAGGCTCATCCGCTCAACATCATACCGATGATGAACCTGATGATCATCCTCATCCCCGTTTTGCTTCTCACGGCGTCGTTTGTGCAGCTGTCCTTGATCAACGTCGACGTCCCAAAGATCACTTGTCCGACATGTCGGGAGCAAGGTGAGGATGTCCAGCCGCCGCTGAACCTTTCCATCGCAGTGCATGAGCAAGGATTTACCATCGGCACTGCGGTCCGATTGCTTCCTGGTCCCGAAGGTCCGGGTGGTCCAACCGTGCCAAAGACCGCTGAAGGCGAATATGACTATGCCACGCTGACGCGGATACTCGTGGAGATCAAGAACGAGTTCCCTCACGAGTCAACGGTCCTCATCTCGGTGGCTGAGGAAATCCCGTACCAGACAGTCATCCATGTGATGGACGCCAGTCGCGAAAAGGACGGCCGAATCCTGTTCGCCAAGCCGGTGCTTAGTGTTTTGAGCTGATGAGACGGATTCAGCCTTGCAACATCACCCCCGATGATGAAGCTGATGAAGATCTTCGCCGAACTCATACCTGACGGGCAGTTCCAAGGAGAGCTGGCCGTTTCGCACCGCGCCCCATTCGAGCTTGCCGTTGATCACCAAGATCTGACTCTCTTCGGGCAGCATCTCGTACCTCATATGCGGCTGAGCCTCGAGAGCGCGAAACTCGAGCGGATATGCGTCCTGGACTCTAACTGGAAGCCCTTCCTCGAGCTTTCGGTGGTCGGCCGCTTGCGCGGAAAGGTTAACCGAGAAGGCGAGTAACACGACAACGGCCTGACGCAGCTTCATAATGCACTCCAGTCCTTCAGTGATGCTCGTGCTCTTCAGGCGCTGAATGATCCATGTGCATCTCCGGAAGTACCTCGCCTTCGACGCCACGCCCCGTGTACATCCAAGGAGCGTATACCAATGGATCCATGTCCGGATAGGGGGGCTCGAACTCTCCTGCCCGCTCGCGGTCGCCCGGCTGGTTCAGCATCAGATCCGTGATTCGGTATAGCTCGGAGCGTTTGTCCTCTATCTCCTCTGATTGAAGAATTGAGTAGACCATGTGATGATACATGTGCAGGTTGTCGAAGACATTGGCAGCCTCGGGACACCGCCTTGCCCATCTTGGCGCGGTCTCACGTGTAAAGAGCATGCGGTTTGGAGGTAGTTCCAGAACCTCGGTGTGAAGCAGCTCCGCGATACGTCGAAGCGCCGTCTGCTGCGCTTCCAGCTCGGGATAGAGGAGCTGGGCCTCGTACACCACTATGTGCCACCAGTGCAGCGCGTAGAACATATCGTTCGCTCGCGGCCAGTGCATGGGATAGTCATGCATCCACTCGGCATCGTGCAGACCGCCTCGACGAAGAACTTGCTCGGTGGGAGCCACGCTGAAGGCGACGTCGGTCTCCGAAAGATAATGATCTATCGCGCGCTGAATCCAGGCGTCCTTCTCGTCTGAAGATATCCGCTGGTCAGTCATGATGTCATAGAGCTGCTCGTGAAGCTTGTGGGCCCAGTCGATGGTGCGAAACACTCGGAAGGCCAGCCGCGCCATGCGAGGAGCCACGTCTTCTTGATGCGGCTCGGTGCGTGGCGGGTTCTCGAGCATGCGTAGGAACTCCTCGGCGAAGGCCGTGTCCGCTTGCTGGATACGCTCGGGCGGCGTGATGAGGATGAGGTCGTGCTGCCAGCCGTGTGCCCAGTGAGCTACGGCCCCTATCTCGAAGTTTTCCCGGTGATGGCGGTAGTACTCGAAGACGTACGGTCCCCGCAATCTAAAGACCATGTTGCGCTGCTCGAACGCTATACCTGGGCAGGACAGCAACGTCGCGAAAGCGACGCCGAGCAACAGGATCCTTGTCAAGAGCCACTCTCTTGGACCCGTTGGGGTGTCTTGGACTGGTGGAGCGCATCACCGACCCACTAGGCATTCTTGCTTGCCGCGACAACGCAAGATGCCACAGGCGTGGAGAGATGCGCTCCGCTCGTCGGTAGGTGGGGATGAGTTCCCCTGGAAGGAGTCCTCCGCGATGAATAGATAGGACGAACGGCGCGCCCTGGAAGAGGCGCCCAAAAAGGACCCGTCATGCACTATCGAGCCTTTCGAAATTCTCAAATCTTCTCGCTCGTATTTGCGGCCTTCACGCTGCACCTCGGCTGCGCGACGCCACAGGCGCACGCAGCGCCGCCAGACGGACCAGAGCATGCGCAGCCGCAGCCACAGGTGGACCTCCATGCGCAAGAATTGGACGAGGGCCAGCCTCTTTGTCCGACGGATCTGCCCGACGTACGGGTGGAAGCCCGAGATGTAGACCGAGGAGTGGCCATAACATTCTCTGGCCCCCGCGAAAGAGTCGAGGCTGTTCAAGGGCTCACACGGCAGATGGCCACTTCCTACCAGCGCTGCCAGCAGATGATGCGCGAGAGTCATGAAGGAATGATGCACCAGCGAGCACCAGGACGAAGAGGGCCTGGTCGTCCTGGTGCTCCTCGCATGGGCATGATGCATCAAAGGCGCGGTCCAATGCACATGATGCTCGGGGCGGACATCCAGGTTCAAGAGAGGCCCGATGGCGCCGAAATCATCATGCTGGCCGAGGACCCGAAGCACGTCGAGGCGCTGCGCGCACGTGAGCGCTGGCACGTTGAAATGATGCGGCTCGGACATTGTCCAATGATGGTAATGATGCGTGAGATGGAATGGCGAATGGAGCTGGAGCGGCGCGAGGAATAGATGAGACAGTTCTCGGCTCAATTCGCTCCCGAGGACCAACGTGATCCGCACTGTTCGGAGGCCTGCGCTGCTGGTTCAATGAGCACGTGGCCGAAGGTTCTATTTCAATGATTGCACGCTTCCGGCCAAGGATGACGGCTTCGCACAGTACTTACAGGTAGCGATGCTCTTGGAGGATAGCCGGGCGCTCGCCGGGCTGCGCGTGGGCTTCTTTCAGCCCGCGCCCTGCCGCCAGGACCGGCGAGGACTCTTACCGCGGCATCGGTAGTAACTTGGGGGCGGACACTTGACGCGGAGCATCTTTCCAAGCGCCCCGTTCGCCGAGGCAGTTGGGTTCAAGCACATTGTGGGAGAATTCGGAAACTCAGCGATCCGCCTGCTCCGATGTGGCTGCAATCAGTAGAGCTGGAAATTCAGCAATTAGCCGGAGCCTCGGGCCTCCGACTCCTTTGTGGAGCCTTCTTCGCGACCCTCGAACCTGTCTTCTTCCGGCGGTGAGTTGGTCTCGGGAAGTGACGTAGTTGGAGCGGCGGCGATTGCGCGGGCATCGGCGTGAGTCAATAGCTTGAAGACCAACGCCGACCGCGTAACGAGAGCATCGAATTCTCCGGCCCATTCTCGCGAGGCTACTGCCCCTTCTCGATGAACCCATTCGTTCCATATCCCCGGGACGTCGTAAGAGAGCTTCAGGACGAAAGGTCTCGAATGCAAGAGAGCTTGCGAATATGTATTGCAAATTTGCAAGCCGGGATCGCGACCACGCGCGGATACTAGCACTACCTATTCACCTTCCATAAGGATCTGTTCGCCCCACACTTCGCGCGGTATCCACATCGCCGTAGACTTCTTACGTGACACACGAATAGATAGGGGCGCTCTCTGCAAGGTGGAGGGTGGATCTAGACGCACTCGCGAAATTGATCAGGTCGTGGAGTTGAGTAACGGCTCGAGTCTTGGTCACCGGGCCTACTTCCCCACCTTCGTTACGGCTCGCACCGTGAATATGGGAAACGCAGTCCTTTTCCGCTTCCCTGTGTGCGGAGTGGCAAACCACCGATTGCCTGGTAGAGGAGAGCCAAGGTTTGTCAGCGAAGCCGAAGTCATAGCGCCAGGCGGAGCAATACACGTATTTGTAACCCACCTGAGTCTAGAGAAAAAATACGCACACCACAGATTCACCCTATCGCAGAGTTGCTTCGTGATCGAAAGGACCCCCTGGTTCTCGCTGGGGACTTCAACGTATCGGAGGAAACCGAGTTCGATCTACTGGCAGAGAGTAACCTGAAGCAGGTCGTCTCGGCTGCAACCTATCCTTCTTGGCGCCCAAAATGACATTGCGATTTCTTATTCTTCAGCACCCATTTTGCGATTCTCGACAGTTATGCCTTCAACGCTTATCGATTCTCGGATCATCTTCCACTCGTGGCAGAGGTGAGATTGAACAACACCCTCTCGAGATAGCCCGCCGGTTTTGGAGAACTCGCCATGACTGACGAAACGAAGGGAACTCCGCCTCCACAAGAACAGGAGCAACAGCCGGGCATGGAGCATCTGATGCAGCCCCGTCCCCGCATCATACGAAGGGACTACAAGGGAGCGCGGAAGCTTGAAGACAAGGTGGCTTTGATTACCGGAGGAGATAGTGGAATAGGCCGAGCAATCGCGGTGCATTTCGCAAGAGAAGGGGCCGACGTCGCCATCGCCTACTTGAGCGAGCATGAAGACGCCGAGGAGACGAAGAAGATTGTCCAAGCGGAGGGCAGGCGATGCCTGCTCATTGCCGGAGACCTAGGAGACGAAGGGGCCTGCAAGGAGGCGGTAAAGCTAACTCTTCAGTCGTTCGGGAAGCTGAATATTCTTGTGAACAACGCCGCCGAGCAGCACCTGAAGGAAGGCCTGGAGGAGATTGACTCGAACCAGGTGGAGCGCACCTTCCGAACGAATATCATTTCTTTCTTCAACCTGACACGAGAGGCACTTCCATACCTCAAAGAGGGAGACAGCATCCTCAACTGTACCTCTGTGGTGGCTTACCTTGGGCACCCCAAGCTCATTGACTATGCCTCCACCAAGGGGGCCATCTTGGCCTTCACTCGCTCACTGGCGCAGAACTTGGCTGGACGCGGCATCCGGGTCAACGCGGTGGCTCCCGGTCCGATTTGGACACCATTGGTTCCGGCTAGCTTCCCGCCAGAGAAGACTGCGTCTCATGGGGGAAGCGTGCCTCTTGGGCGAGTGGGAGAGCCCGAGGATGTAGCTCCCTCGTTCGTCTTTCTAGCTTCGTCGGATGCCTCGTACATCACCGGTCAAGTCCTGCATCCTAACGGCGGTATGCCTGTCAATGGCTAGTGAGTCCGCAACTCGAGCGTGAGAGGGAGACGCCACGCCGGCTCTGACTGGAGGGAGGGAACGTGCCGCGCACAATATGGAAGGGACTTATCAGCTTTGGGCTCGTCGAGATTCCAGTTGGGCTCTATCCCGCGCTCCGTCCAGACGAGATATCGTTTTCGCTGCTCGACAAGCGAGACGTATCTCCGGTCGGATACAAACGAGTCAACAAGACAACTGGAGAGGAAGTTCCAAAGGAGGACATCGCTAGAGGCTATGAGGTAGAGAGGGGCCATTTCGTCTTGCTGGACGAAGAAGACTTTCGACGAGCTAACGTCGAGGCAACGAGGAGCATCGATATTCTTCATTTCGTTGAAGGAAGCTCGATTGATCCCAGGCTCTTCGACAAGCCTTATTACGTTGCTCCGCTTCGCAGAGGCAGCAAGGCATACGCGCTGCTCCGCGCCGCTCTCGAGAGAAGCGGCAAGGTAGGAGTGGCGCAGGTGGTCATACGGTCACGCCAATACCTGGCCGCCGTGCTGGTGCGTGACGAGGCAATCGTCGTGGAGATTCTGCGGTATCCCCACGAGCTACGCGACATGGATGATCTCGAACTCCCGGAAAAGGATCTTGAGGCCCTAGGAGTTCGAAGTAGCGAGCTGAAGATGGCGGAGCGCCTGATAGCCGAACTGACGGAACCCTTCGAGCCGACTAAGTATCGAGACGAATACCGAGACGATCTGCTCGCCCTGATCAAGGAGAAAACCGAAGAAGGAAAAATGGCCGCGGTGCGTCCCCCCACTGCCGAAGAGCCGGTCGAGGCGGTAGAGCCAGTCGATCTCATGGCTCTCTTGCGGCGCAGCATCGAAAGAGAAGGAAACGGCGCCCGAAAGGTACGTCGGGATGCAGGGAGACATGCAACCCCTCCTCCCAAAGATGGAGGGAGGAGACAAGAGACAAGAGCCAAGCAAAAGAGCGACGACGGTGAACGAGGAGCCACCACGAAACCTAGAAGAGGGGGCTCCCGGTCTAGGGGTGCCCCCAAATCAAATGGCGGAAAGGAGACGGCGCCTAGCTCGGCTGGAAAATCGGCGCCTCGGGATAGGCGACGTGGAAGGAAGCGCGGAGCTAGACCAACGAAATGAGGAAGAAGAGGATTCCCGACCTCCTCGAGCCGCAGTTGGCGATGAGTAGCAAGACTCCACCGAGTGGAGAGGGCTGGATTCACGAGGTCAAGCTCGACGGCTACCGCATGCTCTGCCGCATCAGGAACGGGGAACACCGTTTCTTCACGCGAACCGGCAACGACTGGACCCGGCGCCTTGACTCTCTTTGCAGGGCACGCCTCGCAGCTCGAGATGCCTGGCTCGACGGCGAGATCGTAGTTCAACGTCAAAATGGCACCACGGATTTTCAAGCTCTCCAAAACGACCTGGGTGAAGGCCGCAATCACAGGCTCGTATATTTCGTCTTCGATCTTCTCTGGGTAGACGGCGAGGATCTGCGCGATAAGACACAACTGGAACGAAAGGAGCGCCTTCGAGGCC
>SKWY01000196.1 GCA_007128675.1 Deltaproteobacteria bacterium
GGATACGAAGGCAAAGGCATACTGCCGCCAATAGACCTGAGTATCGATGCTGGATCCTTTTGGGCCGTAGTCGGACGCAACGGAGCGGGTAAGAGCACCTGGATGAAGAGCGCACTCGGGCTTTTGCCTCCAATATCCGGAACCGCGAAGCGAGCAGAAAGCGTACGGCTGGCGTTCGTGCCGCAGCGGCTCGTGCTAGATCCAATCGTGCCGGTCAGAGCAGCGGACGTAGTCGCGATGGGCGCAGAGCACGGCCTCTCCTTCCTTTGGCCCCGTGGCCGCTCGCTTCGTAAGAAGGTCGAGGCCGCGCTCGACGAGATAGGCATTGGGGATCTATACGGCCACCCTTTTCGAGATCTTTCGGAGGGTCAGAAACAAAAGATCCTCCTTGCCAGATGCATCGTCGGAAAACCGGACGTCGTCTTCTTGGACGAACCCACCGCCGCCATGGACGTGGTCGCCGAGCGAGAGGTACTTCGGCTCATAGACGGTCTCCGGGACCATCATGGAACCGCGGTGGTGATTGTTGCTCATTATCTTCAGGTCGTCGCCGAGTTCGCCGAGAACGTGCTCTTTCTCGACAAGGACAGCTCCACTGTCTCTGCCGGTTCACCGGCCGAGGTCTTCGAGAACGAGGCTTTTCAACGGCGGTACGGCGAGATGGCTAGCGGCCTCTTGCAGGATCTCCCCCCATGACCGACGCTCCTACGCTCTTTGATCTCTGGGCGAGCCGAGACCTCTTTCGGGATCCCATCCTGGCTGCCACCGTGGCAGGCGCCATACTCGGCTGGCTTGGCGTGTACGTGGTTCTCCGCCGAATGGTTTTCGTGGCAGCAGCCGTCTCTCAAGCGGCAGCACTAGGTGTGGCCCTGGCCTTCTACGCCCAGATCCACTTCTCTTGGCAGGTCAGCCCTGTACTGGGCGCGGTTACATTGACCTTGCTGGTCAGCGGCCTCTTCATGCTCGAGCCAAAAAGGCTGCGTATCACGAGAGAATCTCTCCTAGGCTTGGCGTTCGTGCTCGCGGGTGGAGCCGCCGTCGCCATCGGAGATCGAATCAGTCAAGAGGCTCATGAGATTGGAGCGATCCTTTTCGGAACGGCCGTGCTGGTACGCAGCTCCGATCTCTGGTTGATCCTGGGCCTTTCGGCACTCCTCTTCGTGGGCCATGTCTTCACGACAAGGGGGATGGTGCTCGCGTCCTTCGACCCTGCCGCGGCAAAGGTGCAGGGTCTGCCGGTTCGCTGGCTCGACGCCTTCCTCTTCCTATCGATTGGCGCGATGGTAGCAATAGCAACCCGGGCACTCGGGGCATTGCCGGTCTTTGCCTTTACCGTTCTTCCAGCCATGGCTGCCCTGGCTCTCGGCGGCAGAGTCACCACGGTCCTGCTGCTCTCCGCCCTACTTGGCGCCGCCTCTGGGCTTCTGGGATATGTAGTCGCTTTCCTTCGCGACCTGCCGGTCGGAGCGTCCCAGACCATAGTTGCGGCAAGCTGGGTCGCCGTGGCGCTCATAATTCGACTCCTGATCTCGAAGCTTCGGTGAGTCAGCCCCGAAAGACTTCACAAGAACGCAAGGCGCCAAAGCCACGGCAACAGCTCGAGAAGACTATAAGCAAAAACAGCTCCGCTTGGATATGGCCAGCCATCTCTCGTCTCTCCCGTCCAGAAATGCGGAAGCCCAGTTACCTGGCGAGCATGAATACGGCCATCTCGACTCCGAGCACGACCTCCGTTTCGTGTCCCGATGCTGATATTTTCCTGCTAGAATGAACATGCAAAGCTTCGTGGTCTGCCTGCTGGGCGGCTCACTACCTGCTCTATCCGTACCGAGTTCGGTCTCCGGAGGCTGTTTCAGTTGGCGCGCCATGTGACCAAGACCGCAACGGCTATTTGGACTGCATTCATTCATAGGACCAAGAGACTTGTAGAAACTTCTCATGTCAATCCGCCTTGGCCAATTCAACCTCCATGCCCCGCTCGGTGAGGGGGGAATGGGCATAGTATGGCGCGCCGTCTTTCCAGTAAGAGACCAGCCGCTTGCCATAAAGGTTCTGACCGGAAAAGCCGCCCGCACGCCACGATTCATCGAGGACTTTCGCGCTGAAGCCAGGGTGGTCGCCAGCTTGGATCAGCCAAATATCGTATCCGTTTACGATTATGGTTTGGTCGACGAGGATGCCTTCGAAAGCTCCAACGGACGCTTGCCTTTGGGTAGTCCATTTCTCGTCATGGAGCTTCTTGCTGGGGGCTCTCTGCGTGGCCTTTGCGGAAGAACGACCTGGCCTCGAATTCGAGGGGTTTTGAAGGCTCTTTTGGAGGCCTTGGCTCACGCCCATGCGCGTGGAGTGATTCATCGGGATCTGAAGCCGGAAAATGTGCTTCTTGGTGAGAATGGTCGAGCGGTTTTGACCGACTTTGGAATTGCACATCTACTGGAGGAGGACGATCCAAAGAGTAAACTTTTGGCCGGAACTCCAGCGTATATGGCTCCCGAGCAGATCGATGATCGTTTCGGGGATTATGGGCCGTGGACCGACCTCTATTCGCTTGGATGCCTTGCCTACAATCTAGTTTCCGGGCGGCCCCCGTTCAGTGGCCTGAAGAGCAAATCAGAGTACCTGGAGGCCCACCTGCGCCGTAAGCCACCTCCCCTCGAGGCAAGAATGCCGGTGCCGTCCGGCCTATCAGAGTGGATTGAGCAGTTACTCGAGAAGCGTCCTGGTGCACGCTGCAGAAGAGCAGCCGATGCTGCCCATGCCCTCATGCTCCTCGGAGCACCTGATTCGAAGCACGAAGGATACGATGTAGCATTCAATTCCTTCGACCCCGCCAGCGACTCGAGTCAGGAACTGACAGAGATAGACGAACTCGTCTCGGTAGATAGACTTCCCATCTCTAGTTCCATTGCAACGGAAAGAATGACCACGAAAGTCATCGAACTCCAACCCGCTCCTGCACCTGAACAGTTCTCGTGTAGTGCCAAATCAGCCAGCGCGATGCCTCCACCTCCTTTTCCAGGCAATTGGCGCCAACCAAACTCCAATCGTACAGCGCTTCCGGTAGACGGCATGGGTCTAGGGCTTTACGGCTTTCGTCGCGCACCGCTAGTCGGAAGAGAAAAAGAACGAGATGAGCTTTGGCATCAACTCGGCCTCGTTCATAGCGATGGTGTTGCAAGGACCGTCATTCTTCGAGGCCCCTGTGGGTACGGAAAGAGCCGCCTAGCTTCTTGGCTTGCCGAACGTTCTCACGAAACCGGATCTACCATCGTTCTTCAGGCATCCCACGGTCCGATTGGTGGTCCAGCCGACGGTCTAGCTGGAATGCTAATCCGACATTTCGGACTCAAGGGAACGTCTCGAAAAGAAGTTCGAGCACGAATGAGTAAGTTATTCGATAGAGAAGAAGCGCATCTTCTCACGAGCCTCATCTTTTCGGACCAAATCGATGCGGATTCCGGCATGTTCGCCAGCCCCGAGGAGCGTTATGCGCTGATTCGTCGTCTCATTCATGGCCTAGCAGACGAACGCCCCGTTCTCCTTTGGCTCGATGACATCCAATGGGGCCTCGATTCTATTGGGCTGGCCCTCCATATAATGCGAGGCCGAAGACAGTGGCCCATTCCTCTATTTCTCGTTCTCACTGCCCGCGAGGAATCCCTGGTGGAACAACCTGCGGAAGCCAAGTTCCTCGCCGAGCTGGAAACGCTAGATGGCGTTGAAGATATGCGTATCGGTCCCCTTACGGCCGAAGAGCACTCCGCTTTGGTGCGTGGGCTACTCGGGCTCACAGGTGAGCTAGCAGCGCGCCTGGAATCTCGCACCTCCGGAAACCCGATGTTTGCGGAGCAGCTTGTGGGTCATTGGATCGAAAGAGGCGTTCTGGAGGCGGCTCCAAACGGTTTTCGCTTGGCCGCCGGCGCCGATCCCCAGCTTCCAGACAACCTAGAGGAAGTGTGGGCAAGCCGAATAGACAGGCTCCTCGAGGCTCTTCCCTCCTCCGATGCTAGAACTCTCGAGTTAGCTGCTATCTTGGGGCAGGAAGTGGATACAGCTGAATGGATGGCGGTCTGTGAGCGTGCAGGGGTCTACCCCTCCGAGGATCTCTTGGATCTTTTCATGGAGGCTCGCCTCACAGCACCTACTACTGAAGGAATGGGTTGGTCCTTCGTTCATGGCATGGTACGCGAAGCCTTCGAGAGCAGAGCTCGCGCTGCAGGAAGGCTCGCGGCCTATCACCGTCACTGCGCAAACTACTTGGAGGAAAGCTCTGAAGCTCGAGCACTCGAACGTCGAGGCCTTCACCTTCTGGCAGCCGAGGATTTCGAACGTGCCATAGAGCCTCTCACCAAGGCGGCTCGCCATCATTTGTTGACCGGTGACGCTCGGGAGAGCAGCGTAGTAATCGCAGCGCGCGACGAAGCCCTGCGTAGATTAGGCCTCGAGGATCTAGATCCTCGCAAGATCGAAGGCTGGATACTCAAGGCCCAACGCGAACGTTTGGCCGGCAAGTGTGAAGATGCCCACCACTGGGCCAGCCGTGCGGCACGAGCCTCGGCCCGAGCCAACTGGCGAGCGGGTCTGGCGCAGGCCCTCGTGGAAAGAGCTCGAGCCCGGAGAGAACGTGGGCACCTCGATGATGCCTGGGATCATCTAGCGACAGCCGCCGAGGTCGCCAGTGAAGCTGAGGAGCTAGAGATTCTATGTAGATGCCACAAGGAGATGGGATGGATCAGGCTACACGGCGGTCGCCTAGCCGAGGCCAGGGATAGCTTCTCGAAGGCTCTGGCTCTAGCCCAAGAGTTGTCTTCCGAAACCGAGCTGGCCGAGTGCAACTATGGCCTGGGCTGGGTCGCCATGCAGCAAGACGACCTGACCTTGGCCGCTGCTTTCCTAGAGCGAGGCCAGAGCCTCTATAAGAAGGTAGGTTCACGTATTGGCGAGGCTAGATGCATCAACTCACTCGGTGATGCCGCTCGGCTTCGAGGGGAGCTCTTGCAGGCCGAGCATTGGTGCCGATTGGCCCTAGATCGCTATCGTGCGCTGGGACATGTGAGCATCGTAATACCCATGGTCAACCTGGGCCTAGTTCTGCTCGAGCAGGGCCTCTTCCAGCGTGCCCACGACATTCTCGGTGAGGCTTGGAACGCGGCCGAACGAGAACGAAGAGACTTGATGAAGGTTGCCATACTGGCCTGCCAGCTAGGAGCCTATACCGGTCTTGGGGACTATGCCGCTTGCGACCTGACTCTTGGTCACCTGAAGGCAGCGTGCAAGCGGTGGACTTTCTTCCATTTGGATATCGCCCGAACTCTAGAAAGCGCTGCGAGGAGACTAGAGAGCGTGGGTGAAAGCTCTCTGGCTCGCCGCACATGGATGCTCGCCAGAGATCAGTGGCAAGCCCTGGACCGGCAAAAGGAGGCAGCCATGGCCGAGCAGCACCTCGAGGCGCTTTTCTAGTATTTCTTCTCGACTGCTCCCCAAGAGTTTCCCTGTCGGTTGAAACAACTGTCTGCTACTCGGTCTCCCTTGGGGTCTCGATTGAAAGGGTCTAGGAGACGGCTAGCGTTGTCAGCTGGCAGACAAAGGAAGATGGCGGCCTCATGAGCCAATCAGCGCTCGAGCAAATCGACCCCCGAAGAACTCTCTCTTGCCAATCAGCCATTGCATGGCGTAGGTCAGCAAGCTCGCTGTTGCTCCTTCGTCCAGCATGCCCTCGCCAACCTCTCTGACCAGGCACAGGGGTCGATCTCCCTTCGAGAGCTCGATGTGAACCGCCAAGACTTGGCGTCAAACCTCACAGGCAGAAGTCTCTAGGATTGTACAGCCCGGAGGAGGGCCCAACGAGATCGCCGCTCGCCGTTCTCCACGGTCTACTCGGGTCCGGGGGGCTTGGGTTTTCATATGTTTCGAAGTGAATATGACACGCATAGGTCACGCCAATATGCGTAGTTCCTCCATTCACTCCAAGTTGAGTGCCACGGTCAACTACCTGTCCGGGAAAAACATGTACCGCATTCAAATGTGAGTAATGCTGATACCAACCCGGCGCCACCTCGACGACGACAGTATGGCCCCACGTGCCCATGCCCGACGTTCTTGCGGCCACCACCGTGCCTGCATGGGCGCTCCTCACTGGATGGTTACAGGGCCTACCCCCAAAATCGAGCCCTCGATGCTGAGAGTTGAAGCTGCTGTTCCCCCAGTACTCCTGCGTTACGCGCCAACCTTCGAAGGCGAAGTACTCTATTGGAGTAACGCAGTCGTGGAAAACGGGTTCTGCATGCCAGAGCTGCGAGTTGCTTCCCGTGTCCTGTTGTAGCAGCACGTTTCCGCCATCGACGTTTGGATTGGCTGTGCCCATTACGGCTCCCGGAAGGTGAGCCAGCTCGATCCTGTAGTAGCCGTCGGCGTTCACGGATATGATCCACTCATGATCCGAAGGCACAGTGCTTCGCCAAAGATGGATATTGTTGCCGACCTGTAGCTCTATTGAAGCGGTATTGAAAACATCTAGAACCCTATCGGTCCCATTGCTGCTAGACATCGCATATATTCTGCTTCTGTTACCGTCGATACGCTCGACTCTGAATCTTTGCGGGTTGTGGCCATTAGGCCTCCACACTGTGGCATTCGTGCCGTTTCGATCGGTTTGATTGTAAAGACCCGAGTGGAGATTCAGCGCCTTTCCGCTAGCCTTGAGATGGAAGTGATAGACTCCGTCTGGCAGGACACCTGGCACACATTCATCATCTATGCACACATGACCTTCAGGGCAGCCAAGAGTCCACCCAGTCACGTCTTCCTCTGGTTTACAGATGGAGCACGCACTCGAGGGTGAATCCTCGCCGGGCGCGACGAAGGAGCCGTCGATGAGACAGCCCGGCCTGCACTCTGCTTCGTGGCAGACCTCGCCATCGGGGCAATCGCCGTGGCTCACACATGGCTCGTGCATTGGACAGGCATAAGTCCAGGAGTAACGGTCCACCTCGGGATCGCATACGAGGCAAGGATCCTCCGTCGAGATGGTCCCCGGCAAATGGTAGACGTCGTCTATTAGACACCAATCGCTAATGTCGCATGTGGCCCCTGAGCCAGTGAATGCGAAGGTAAGAACCAGGAAGAAGAGGATGCTGGACAGGTTGTGCTTCATGCTCCTTCAGTCCTTTCTTCAAGCTGCTGGTACGCTGCTGTTCGTTCTTCGCATCGGGCCTCGTCATCAACCTGGCCGGTCCAACTCGCGATACAGACCAGCCGCCAGCCTATTGACGACCCTGCCCAATGAGGCAAAATCATAGTGTCCGCGGATCACTTTGGTCAAGTGGCGTGGCAGAAGAAGTTCCTTGGGTCGTATCGACACTGCTCGTCTTCTCCTCCGCAATCGTGCTCGCAGTGACTGCGACCCCTTTTAGTCATCTCCACGGAAACTCTCGTTTCCAAAAGGGCTGGAAGAGCCAAGGGCGATGGAGAACACCAAGGAGAACAGTGGGGTTCAAGTCTCTTGCGAAAAGCAGTAGTATATGGAAGGGAGATTGACATGAAAAAATCGGTCCTACTGTGCACCGTCTTCCTTTGCGCCCTCCATTTCCGGCCCATAGACGCC
>SKWY01000035.1 GCA_007128675.1 Deltaproteobacteria bacterium
GATGATGGGCCGTGGCTTGTGGCTCGGCCTCATCGTGCCCGGGCGCCGGGTCTTTTTCGGCTGGACAGGCCAGCAAGAAGACGGCTAGCAAGGCGAAGAAAACAAGAGAAAGAAAAGAAAGGTCCTGGTGTCTCGATGAAGCCTGGAACATGGTCTGCTTCCCCTGTATACGGTCAAAACTTCGGTGGTTGCTTTTTGGGCCGGAGCACGGGAGCCGACCCGAACGAACGCGGAACATAGACGGTCAACGCATTGACAGGCAACCGCTGGCGGAAAATAGGAGAGACGATTGGCCCTCTCTTTCGGATATGCTGCGCCCCCTCGATCGATGGGAGCCTTGATTTCGGATGCAAGAAGAAGCCTCTTTCGAGGAGTTCGATGGGAACTGGACAAGGTAGATGAGCCTGAAGCATGAATTCGAGCCTCTCGAGAGGTGGCCCGCGTACCGGGGCAGACCTCTATTGGTTTGCGGGCCTTGTAGTGCCGAGAGCCGGGATCAGGTCTACCTTACGGCCAAAGCTCTCGTGGAGAACCGCAAGGTCCACATCTTCAGGGCCGGCATCTGGAAGGCGAGAACTCGACCCGGTGGCTTCGCGGGAGTCGGATTGGATGGGCTGGGCTGGCTTGCCGAGGTGGAGAGGGAGCTAGGCGTTCCCGTGGCCACGGAAGTGGCAAATGCTCGACATGTACAATCGGTGATCGAGCATGGGCTGAAGAGTCTCTGGATAGGTGCTCGAACCACGGCGAGCCCCTTCGCGGTACAGGAGATCGCCGATGCCTTGCGTGGCGCCGACGTTACGGTCTTCATCAAGAACCCGGTGAGCCCGGATGTGGATCTTTGGCAGGGGGCCATCGAAAGGGTGAGGGAGGCCGGCATCGAGCGTATTGCCGCGGTGCATCGAGGTTTCCAGAAGTATGGAGAAGACAGGTTTCGAAATGCCCCGCATTGGCAGATTCCGATAGAGCTCTTGCTGCGTCTTCCCGGTTTGCCGATTATCTGCGATCCGAGCCACATATGTGGTGAGGCCTCTCTACTCCGGGAGGTGTGCCAGAACGCAATGGACCTGGCCTACGACGGCTTGATGATAGAGTCTCATATCGATCCGAGTGAGGCTCTTTCCGACGCCCGGCAGCAGGTAGAGCCGAGCAAACTGCGGGACTTACTCGATGGCCTGGTTCTTCGTGCTACTGGCTCTTCGGAGCCAAGTTTCCAACGGATTATCGAGACACTGCGGACTCGAATGGATGATCTGGATGGGCGGCTCTTGGAAGTGCTCCAGCAGAGAATGGTGGTTGCAAGAAGGATCGCCCAATCCAAACGGGAGCAGAACGTGACGGTCCTTCAGGCTTCTCGTTTTGAGGAGACGGTCAAGCGATGCGTCTCCAGGGGACGTGAATGCGGTCTTTCTCCGGGCTTCGTCAGAGCTATTTTTCAAGCGATACATCAGGAGTCCATAGACCAGCAGCGCGAGATCATGAATGAGAAATGGATTCTCGATGACGCCGCCTTGGCTGCCGCACCCCCCAAAAGGTGAATCGGGATGATAGTCGTCTATGATGAAATACAAGCCAACAAAGAGGGCTCGGGAAGGCCGAGGCATTTGTTTGGAGGACTAGATGAATGAGGCGAGGGCGCCACGCGGAACGCTCAATAGAATAGCCAAGGAGCTGCGGGCACATGCTCCGTTTTCTCTCCTTGGAGCCTTGATGGGAATAGCCATAATGGCGGCCGTGCTTTTGGCTCGCGTTCCATCGGAGAGCATGCAGCCTGTCTTTTCGAGCCTTCATGCGCTGCATGTCCTCTTGAGCGCCGTCGTTACGACAGGCCTATACAGACGATATCGCTCCAATCTCGTCTATGCGGTCCTCATTGGTTTGGGGGGAGCGATCGTCATAGCCACGATCAGCGACGTACTCTTTCCTCATCATGGCGGGGCACTTGTTCTTCGAGTTACGGGTGGAGATGCCGGTCACATGCATCTTCATCTTGCCGTGATAGATCATTGGTACTTGGTCGTTCCCGCGGCCCTGATAGGTGTTGCGATAGGAATCAAGTGGCCATTTACGAAGATATCACACGCGGGACATGTTCTCTTGAGTGTGTGGGCCTCGCTTTTTTATATCATTGCATTTTCGTCTCCGGAGGTGATCTGGCTTCCCAGACTTCCTCTTGTGCTCGGCGTGCTGTTCATAGCCGTCTGGGTGCCCTGTTGCGTCAGCGACATAGTTTTCCCGATGCTCTTCGTGAAGGATGGGGACGAATGGGAAGAGCCTTGCTGTGGGAAGCATTGAAGGCGCTTCGGGGCAGGAGCTTTCGGCAGGTGTGGCTTCAAAGCGTCGAAATAGCCGGATCTCTTGAAGCTGGGAAAAGATGGGTTTGGCTTAACTCTAGGTTGGTGAGGATTGCTGGTTTTTCAGCGGTTACCATGTGGTAAAAGAAGGATATGAATAAATACTTGATTCGTCAGGCTGCCCCTTTGTTCAAGGCATGGAGCCACAAGGGAGTTCGGATGCCCATCTTGGCTCTCTTTGGTGCAGTGGCACTGCTCCTTTGTCCCCTGGAGGCAGGAGCGGGCCTGGAAGAGGGAGGAAAGGACCCCGGATTAGCGTCCTTTGGAATGGGTCTGCACTCGCGAAGCGAACGAGAGATCGAACGGATTGTGAGCTCCCCTCTACGAAGGCTTCCTTCGAACGCGCGCTCTCGCGGCTGGGCCGAGCTGGGCTTTCATGCTCGGGCTGGTGACGGGCCTGGACGCCTCATGGCATCGCCTCTGGGCGCCGCTTATTATCGTCTAGCCGAGCCCCTGTATGTGACCCTCATGATGGGCGCTTTTGGTGAGTTGGTGCTCGAGGGCGACGATGCGTTCAGTGTCGAGGCACACATTGGCAATCCCTATCTCGGATTCGGCTTTGAGTTGCCTCTTCCGGGAGTCGAGCTGCAGCTGTTGGGTGGATTCACCGTTCCCCTTGCTGGCGTCGATGGCGCCGCGGCCTATCACTTCGCACAGGGCATGCGAGGTCTCTGGTCTCCATGGCTTTGGGCCTCGCGACGCCTCTCGCCCGTCGTGGGCGCCCGAATCGACACCAGTGGAGACGAGGCAGTGAGATTCGGTGGAGAGTTCGGGCTCGCTCCAATGTTCTGGTTTGGAGAAGGACGAGCGCCGGCGCAGCTGGCTATTCAAGGCTCCTTGCATGCGAGCGTCGTCGTTGCGGACGTTGTGGACATTGGTGCACGCGGTCTTGGGGTGAGTCTCGGAGAAGGCGTGGGAACGCAGCTTTCGACGGAGATATTCGTCAATGTTCAAACCGGGGGAGACCGCATTTACCACGCCAGGCTGACGATGCCGCTAAACAAGCCCTATGGGTTCGCCTTTGCCCCCGAGGGAGTGTGGGCCATTCATGTTGGCGGCGGGATGCTCTTCTGAGGCGAGAGAGCGAAGCCTTTTTCGAGTCAAGCCGAGAGAACGGCTGAAGGAGGCTCTGCCGCGGGCCGTCCGAGCAAGAAGCCCTGCCCATAGGTTATGCCCAGCTTGCGCAGAGCTGATAGCTCGCTTTCTTGCTCGATTCCCTCTGCCACGACCTGTGCCTCGATTGTCGTCGCGATGGACTGCAGAGCCTTGACGAGCTCTCTTTTGAGAACGCTCTTGCCAATATCTCGAATCAGGCAGAGGTCTATCTTGATGAAGTCCGGCTTGAGCTGCATGATTGTTTCCAGATTCGCATAGCCGGTTCCCGCGTCGTCGATGGCTATGGCGAAACCGACGTCTCGGTAATAGCTCAAGGCTTGTCGAATCGTCTCGTACTCTTCTACGGCCAGCGATTCGGTCATCTCCAAGACAATGTTCTTCGGGGAGAGCCGAACTTGTTTGAGAAAGTCTTTGAGATATGCGCCTCGAAATTCGGGATCGCGCAGGGTCACAGGCAGAGAGTTGATGAACACTCTATGATGAAGAGGGATCTTGCCTGTTCGCTCCAGGGCCAACCGCCGACAGAGACGATCGAGCTCGAACGATAAATCCGTCTCTTGTGCGAGGCTGAAGAGAACGGCGGGGCTCTCCCAGATGGTGCCCTTTGGGCCTCGACTGAGGGCTTCGAAGCCCAATATCTTGCCCGAATCTAGATGGACTATAGGCTGAAAAAGCGTGGAGATCTGCTGGTTGAGAATGAGGTCCTTTAGCTGCTCCCTATGCTTGATTGCGAAACGGTAGCGCTGGCTCCTAGCGATGTCTCGTGACTCGTGCAGCAACCTTTGGAGGATGCGTTCGGGTTCGAGCATGGGGTTTCGAATGATGAACGAATAGCCGACGTCTATCTGGGGCGACTGGCTGAAGTACCTCTGAGTCAGCTGCATGATGCTGGGTAGAAGGTGATTGTAGACGCGATCTCCAACAAGCTCCATGTCTTCCTGACGAAGGGTGGCACCCCGTCGCTTGGCCGACAAGACGATCAGGATTTGCTCCCCATAACGAGAGCTGACCAAGACCTGATCGTCGTTTCGAATGTAGCTGCCGCGCATATCGAGGATAATCTTGGCGGTCAGCCCAAGAAAGGCGTCGTAAGCCGCGTGACCATGCTCTCGCTCGATGCGGCCGAGGCCTGAGAGGTCTATCAGTATGAGGCCGAGATAACCGTCCTTTCGGAGCGTATCGATGAGGGCCCCATGGGCCGAATCGACGGTTGGTAAGCCTGTTACAGAGTCGATTTCCGTGGAACGCTCCGTTGACCGGGCTCTGGCTCCTGTCGAAAGCTTCTTGACCTTCGCCTTCTTCTTGGTCTTCGGCTCGCTTCGAGCCGGGGCTTTGACCTTCTTCCTACTATTGGAGACTCCGGCGCTCTGACTCTTCTTCATGCTCGAAACTCAACGGGTTGTGCGCTTTGGGTAACGCGGTTTTGTTTCGAGAGCCGTGCCCCTCCAAAGCGGAAACGAGCCGGAATGACAACCCTTGGCGCGGGTCGACTTGGCTTGCTTCATGCTACAGGCGTCTCGAGCTATTGATGGATAGGCGCCGGCACATTACCCAAGGGCGACAGCTCAGGCAAGGAGAGAGACCGTACCCAAATCCTCATTGATCCCCGACGGGTCGAAGTACCTCGGGATCTCTTCCGTGGGGCGTTTTGGGCGACAGGGGGGATAACTCGGCCATGGCCCCGCTCTCCTCATGCCCTATGAGAGGGCAGAGACGATCAATTAGGAGGGTCGGTCTATGCGGGGCCTTTTCAGAGATCGAAAGGAAGCGGGGCAAAGACTGGCGCTTCGACTTGGACGTTTTGCGGGTGAGGACCCGGTCGTACTGGCCCTTCCCAGGGGAGGCGTCCCCGTGGCTTTCGAGGTAGCTCAGGTTTTGGGTGCGCCGCTCGATGTAGCCGTGGTCCGCAAGATAGGTGCGCCGGGGCGACCCGAGCTAGGTATCGGAGCAGTGGGGGAAGGGGGTGCCAGGCATCTCGATGAGGGCATGTTGGCTCGTCTCGGGTTGAGCGAGGCCTTGCTGCGCCCAGTTCTGGAGGCAGCCGAGCGAGAGGTCGAAAGAGGACTTCGGCGTTATAGGGGCGAGCAGCTGCCGATATCGCTTCATGGTCGCACCGTAATTCTCGTGGATGACGGCATAGCTACCGGCGGCAGCATGCAGGCCGCCATACAGGTAGCCAGGCTCCGGGGTGCGGCGAAAATCGTTTTGGCCGTTCCAGTGGCGGGTCCAGACAGCCTCCAGAAGCTTGCGCACGATGCCGACGAGATCGTCTGCGTCGAGGTTTCGCAGATGCTTTGGGCGGTCGGGCTTGCCTACGAAGAGTTCGAGCAGGTGCCCGCCGACACGGTCAGGGTCATGCTCGAGGCAGCGAGCAGACACCGTGACGGGGACTTGTCCGGCGTCGTGCACTCCAAAGAGGTGAAGGTCCAAGTAGGGGAGGTCGAGCTTGCGGGAGATCTCACGGCGCCGCAAGCACCGAGTGGCCTCGTACTCTTTGCGCACGGCAGTGGAAGCAATCGCAAGAGTCGCAGAAATCGGCGGGTGGCTCGGTTCCTCCAGGAAGCCGGTATGGCTACCCTTCTTTTCGATCTGTTGTCCACGGAAGAATCAAAGACCGATGCCATCACCGCTGAACACCGTTTCGATATCGATTTGCTTGCAAGGAGGATGATTGGGGCCGTCGACTGGTCGGCCAAGCATGCGTTGCTAGGACCGCTCAAGAAGGCCTGCTATGGCGCTAGTACGGGAGCCGCCGCCGCATTGGCTGCAGCCGCCGAGAGGCCATCGCAGGTACTGGCGGTGGTATCGCGTGGGGGAAGGCCCGATCTCGCCCGTCGGTGGCTTTCCAGGGTTAGGGTCCCCTGCCTCCTTTTGGTGGGAGAGAGGGACCTGCCTGTCCTTGCGATCCACTCCGAGGTCATGGATGAGATACCCGGTCATACACGCCTAGTGGTGGTGCACGGAGCCGGACACCTTTTCGAGGAGCCGGGCGCGATGGAAGAAGTTGCAAGGCGGAGCACGGAGTTTTTGCGCGCCCACCTTCGATCGCCAGTGGAAATGAGGCCCTGAGCTTCCCGAAGGCGCCGGTACTATTGAATCTCGTTGCGCTCACGTCTTGTCTTGCGGGATGGTTTGCCGGCCACCGACCCTCTTCTTGAAGAGTGTTCGCGCCTGGAAGACAGGCTCTATGCCACGCTCTCGCGATGAGCGGATTCTGTCGCATCCAAGCGGTCTGGGTCCTCTTCTCTATTCACGATTTCTCCATCGATCTGCCCAGTCGCTGCTTCCACGAAATCGGCACCATCCCTCGCCGCTCTATGACGAAGAACATTCACCATGAATACGTCCAGTTTTCCAATCGTATTTGGTGGCAATGGGTTCCCATCGACCTCCACCGATATGACGGGGCAGTCGCGTTCACGGGACCAGGGTGTATAGACTCCCTCGATCACGCGACCGATAAGGCACGCGAACGGAGAGATGTTGACAACACCGGAGTAACCCTCCGCCATGGCGGTAGCCGCCGCGCCACTTGATACCGCTATCTCGGAGTTCAGCTCGAGATCGACGAAGTTCGAGGCTGTCATGGCCATTATTTTTTTCATGTCATGAGGAGCGGAGGGAATCAGCCGGGATGAAGAAAGAGCCTTCTTGATCTTTCGTTCCATCAAGCGCTTCCAGCCCATCTCGAGCTTTAGTCGAGCGAGATCTCTTGTTTCGCGAGAAACGAGTCTTCTCCATTTGGGTGCAAGACGGATCCTCTTGCGCAGGTCGTACTCCCTCACGAAGTCCAGGTAATGGATCCACTCGCAGATCCCCGAGATCTTGACGACGATATTACGGGAACTCATGCGTTGAACAAGCTCCTCGACGGCGAAGTCATCGCGTCGAACGTATATCTCTCCGACGACCAGCACCTTGGAGCAATCGTCTAATGTCCTCTCGAGAGGCACCTTTCCGATATCGGCTGCGAAAGACTCGAGTTCGACAAGTAGGCGATTGCTGTCTTCCTGCACGCCGGCTATCAGCCTCTCGTAGAGTTCATCGAATCGCTGGCGGGCCCATCTTGAATCGGCGGCGCACGCTCGCAGGGCGTTCTGGATGTCCTTCAGATAGTCCGCCGCCGTGAGC
>SKWY01000324.1 GCA_007128675.1 Deltaproteobacteria bacterium
ACGAACATCCAGTCGAAGGGAGCGTTATGAGCCAAAAAGACTGGCTCGTACCGATCGCCTTCTCTGACATTTTCGACCCAAGCTGTAAACCGCTCCATCACGATCCCAGGATCCTCACCGCTCTGAAACAACGAGGCATGAGTGCGACCCGGCATGGCCACGGCAAGCGCCCTCTTGTCGAACTGCTCGGTCACCGGTTTCAGCTCGGCATAAAAGGTGCGTCCTGGCTCCCCAATGACCCATGCACCTACGGAGACCATCGAGTATTGCCCGGGAACGGGGCCAGTGGCTTCGATATCGACAGAAATGAGCTTGGTCCTTGGCATCGCAGAAGGTGTTACACCGCATCCGTGCTCGATACCAGTGAAGCCGTCGACCGAGTCACACATTGAACCTTACATGCATTATGTCCCCATCCTGTACCACGTAGCCGGCCCCTTCCACTCGCAGCCGTCCCGCGTCCTTGACGGCGGCCTCGGAGCCATACTGGACGAACACGTCGTAAGGGGTGATCTCGGCCCTGATGAAGCCCCTTTCGAGATCCGAATGAATGGTGCCGGCTGCCCGCCGGGCCGCTGTTCCTTTTGTTATCGTCCAGGCGCGCACATCCTCCTTACCAACCGTAAAGAAGGAGATCAGATCCTGAAGATGATAGGCCGCGCGCACGAAACGATGCAAAACGGGCTCGGTCATGCCCATGTCCGCAAGGAAGACCTCCTGGTCCTTGGGATCGAGCCTGGCGATCTCGGCCTCGACGCTGGCCGACAGAGCCAGCCCACGGGCCCCTACCGCCTCGATGCGCCTCGAAAGCTCGTCCGGCAATCCAGCCGCCCCGGCATGCTCCTCTCTTCTGTTGAGCACGACGAGAAGAGGCTTGTCGGTCAGCAAGGCATACCCTCGTAGAAACCGCTTGTCCGCCTCCTCTTCCGCGATGAGGCGAAGCGGCACCTCCGCCTCGAGCTTCGCCTTCAAGAGCTCGAGCTGCTCCACTTCTCGTTTCTCGCTCCTCTCCTTTCGCAGCCGCGCGAGGCGGCGCTCGACGATCTCGAGGTCGGCAAGGAGGCACTCCGAGACGAAAGAGTAGAGCTCGCCCTCGGGGTCGGGATCTCCCTGGATTCCGGGGTTGTCGAAGTCACGGAGTACGAGGCAGAGAGCGTCCTGGTCTCGGATTTGCTGCAAGGCTTTTCGAGAGAGGCCTTGTCCCTTAGCGCCATGCTCCCCTGGAACGTCGCAGAACACCACCTCGGCATGAGTCGTCTTCTTGGGGCGAAAGATCTCGGAGAGCCTGTCGACGCGCCGATCCGGCACCTTGACAGTGCCAACCCTTAGCTCTCCACCGAACCCAACCGGCACATCCATCCCAGTAAGAGCATTGAACAAGGTCGTCTTACCCGAACCTGGGAAGCCGACTAGACCAATCTTCACAAGGCACCTCCTATTTCAAGGCGGGACATCTAAACCACTCTTCCCCTCCGGCGCCACCCTCCTTTGAAAAACACGGCGGTCAAGGCCGTCCCAACAAGAACCAGCGCCACGGTGAGGCCCCACCAGAAGCCCGATGCGCCCCACCCAAGACCAAAGGCGAGAAACGCACCAAGAGGCAGACCCACCATCCAATGGGAGAAGAGGTTGGCGAGCAGCGGGGTCCTCATGTCCGCCGCCCCCCGGAGACTTCCGGCCGCGACAGCCTGCAGCCCATCGGCCAGTTGGAATACGACGGCTATTCGAAGGAGCATTGCCGCTCCTGCTATGACCTCGGGATCGGAGGTGAAAGCCCGGACGAATACGGTGGGCATCAACAGGAACAGGATCGATGGGAACAGCATGAACCCCATTCCGAGACCCAGAGCGACTTTTCCAGCACGCATCGCCGCGGCTGGATCGCCACGGCCGACGGCCTGTCCCACCCTGACATTGGCGGCCACACCGATACCGAGCGGCACCATGAATGCGAAGCTTACGCAGGTAAGAGCTATCTGGTGCTGTGCAAGCGATACGGCACCAAGCCATCCCACGAGGATCCCCGTCGCGGAAAAGACTCCCACCTCGGCAAGAAGCTGTAGCCCTATGGGCAGGCCGAGCGCCACTATCCTTCTCGCTTCCGAGAAGCGGGGCATTCTGGGCTTCAGGGCCAGATGAGCAAGGCTCGAATGGAAGAGAACGAGAACGACTGCTCCAAGCATGAACCATCGGACGATGCTCGTAGCAATACCGGCGCCTACCACGCCGAGCGCAGGAGCTCCCAAAAACCCGTGAATCAAGACCGCGTCCGCCAAGAGGTTGAGGATATTCGCGGCCAACGTGACAATCATGACCGGACGGGTTCGCCCTATACCGTTGAGGAGCCCTCGGCATGAGGCAAAGATCAGGAATGGAACAGCGGCGAAGCTCCTGGCCGTCATGTAGCTGGTGGAAAGCTTGGCTACCGCCTCGTCCTGTCGCAAAAGCAAGAGCAGCCACTCCAGATCCAGAAAGGCCAGGTTCAACAGGAGGCCCATGGCCAGAGCGAGCCAGGTGGCCTGCCAGAACAAACCTCCCGCCCGAGCCAACTTTCCGGCTCCAACGGCTTGGGAGACCATCGTATCGAGGGCCATGATGATCCCGGCGCAGAAGATGCCGGCGGCAAAGAAGATCGAGTTGCCCAGGCTGACCGCGGCCAAGGCCTCCGCCCCGAGAGGACCTACCATGAGTACATCCACGAGCCCCATGGTCATCATGCCTAGTTGAGCGACGACCACGGGACCGGCGAGCCGCCAAGTAGCCTTCACCTCCACTCCAAGCGATCCCCTCCCTTCTTGCCCCTTCAAATCGGCCGCTCCGAGCTCTTGCTCGCCCTGAACAGCCTCTTCCTCGAGGGACCGTGAGCATCGGTCGGAGGTATGGTCACGTAGCGTCACGTCACTTTCGCCTTGAACACTGGGGGAACGATCCGTACACTCAAAGCCACGTCAGCGCCTCTCCCATCCTTTCTTGCTGAAGTCACCAGAAGAAACATCTTCTAGCTCACGTTCACTTCTGGGGAGGGGCGCCGACGTTGTTCATCCTACTTCGCCACGCATAACCCGTTTGGGTACTTGCTTTCCAGAGCGCGCCGTCATCACCTTCCACTTATTTGGTATCGCATGCGTTTGAAGCGTCTCGACATAGTCGGGTTCAAGTCTTTTCTCGACAGGACAGTCGTTCAGTTCCACGATGGCGTCACGGGCATCGTGGGCCCGAACGGATGCGGCAAATCGAACATAGTAGATGCCATTCGGTGGGTTCTTGGCGAGCAGTCGCCAAAGCATCTTCGCGGCTCCGCCATGCAGGATGTGATCTTCAACGGCTCTCAGAGCCAGGCGCCCGTGAACATGGCGGAGGTAACCCTTACCTTCGTGAACGACAACCCCGATGAGATTCCCGCCCGCTACCGTTCCTTCGCTGAGATCGCCGTGACCCGGCGACTCTTTCGCAACGGAGACAGCGAGTATCTCATCAACAAGAGCCCATGCCGTCTGATGGATATCACCGAGGTCTTCCTCGGGACGGGGGTGGGGACCAAGGCATACTCCATAATCGAACAGGGCCGCATAGGCCTGATAGTGTCGGCGAAGCCGGAGGATAGGCGCGCCCTCATCGAGGAGGCCGCCGGGATTACCCGCTACAAGAGCAAACGCAGGATTGCCGAACGCAAGATGGAGCATACTCGCACCAACTTGCTACGAGTGGGAGATGTGGTCTCCGAGCTGAAACGTCGTTTGGAGAGCCTCTCCAGGCAAGCGAAGAAGGCTGAGCGCTACAAGAAGCTCAAGCACCAGCTTCGAGAGATCGAGCTTCACATCGCCGCCCATCGATGGCTCGAGATAAACGCGACCCGATCTTGGATCGACACTGACCTCGAGAATAGGCAAGAGCAGGCTCTGAAGCTGGCCGGCGAAATTTCCTCATTGGAAAAGGACGTCCGGGCCCGAAGAGACCGCCTCGCCTCGGAGGAAGCACGCCTCTCCGAGATACAGTCGCGGGCCGCCGAGGCGGAAGGCAAGGCCAAGGTGCATCTCGAACGCGTGGCGGGCGTGGGCCGAGAGCGAGCAAGCCTGGATGTAAGAAACGAGCAGGCACAGCGAGAGATACTCGCCCTGGACGCCAAGCGAGCCCTGCTCTCCAAGAAGACAGGCGAGGAGAAAGAAGAGCTAGCAAGACTGGAAGCGGCTCTTGCCGAAGGTCGGGCTCTTCTCGAGGAGCGGCTCGAGGACTTATCAAAGGCTGAAGCGCAGGCTAGGCACTTGGGTGAGCTTGCGCAGGTCGAGCGATCGGCCGCTGCGAACGCCTCCAGCGCCTTCACTCAGGGCGAGAGTCAGCTTCTCTCCTTGAACAGACATCGAGAAGATCTGGAGGTCAGGCAGGCAAAGGCCGCTTCGGAGATTGACGAGCTCGAGAAGCGCCTCGATTCCATCGAGGAGTCTCGCCACGCTTTGGAGGGCTCTCTGGACACCACTCGGCAGCTTCACCTCGAGCTGGAGTCCGAGCGCACGACGACCAACGAGGCTCTCGTTCGCTGCAAGCTTGCCCTCGAGGAGTCCCAAGGTGAGTTGGAGGCGATCAAGGACGTTCTTTCCGACAAGAGAGGCCGTCTGCAATCCCTGGAGGAAATCCAACGCAACTATGAGGGCTATCAAAGCGGTGTCCGAGACGTAATGCTGCGCGAAGAGGGGATCGAGGGCGTTTCACAGGCCGATATCACGGGGCTGGTGGCCGACATCGTACGCGCCGAGCCCCCTCATGAGCTGGCCGTCGAGGCAGTCCTGGGCGAGAGGCTCCAGCAGATTCTCGTCGCCGACCAGAGCACGGGCATGGCCCTCATCTCCTGGTTGAACAGCAGAGATACTGGAAGGTCGGCGTTCCTCCCGATAGGCGAGCTTCGCTGCACGACCTCTGATCCCGCCCGGGCGCATTCGCTGGATGGCGGGCCTGGTGTCGTAGCGGCCGCGCTGGACATCGTCCAAAGAGAAAAGGAGCACGAGGCGCTCCTTCGACATTTATTGGCCGACGTGGTCATCGTCGAAACAATCGAAGACGCCATTCGTCTATGGCGTGAGCATGAGGGGCTGACATTCGTCACGCTCGCCGGGGAGGTCGTGACACCTTCAGGAACGATGATAGGTGGCTCCCGTGACGCCGCTGGCGTTGGATTACTGAAGGCGAGACGCGAGATCGACGAGCTTCGTGCCGAGGTGCGCCGACAGGAAGCCGCCTTCGCGGCCGCCACCGAGACCAGAAGTCGAGTACGAAGACGGCTCGATGGTCTCGAGGAGGGCTTGGCTCGGCTTTCGGAGAAGACACACGCCGAGCAGATAAACATCGTTTCACAAGAAAAAGAGGTGCATCGCCTCTCCGATGAGGCTCGTCATCTGTCCAGCCGCCTCGAGGCCGTCGAAACCGAAAGAGCCAGAATCGCGGATTCCATATTCGAGGCCAATAGTGAGATCGAGGCCACGGAGGCGAGGACCACGATGGCGCGGACGGAGAGGGACTCGAGAGAAGCCCGCTTCGATGATCTGAACGAACAGCTTCAAGAAATGAACTCGAGTGTTGCCTCTCTTCAAGATAGCGTTACCGTGCTTCGTGTTCGCGTGGCCGAGGACGTCCAGCGAAGAGATGCTCTGGCCAAACGCATCGAGATGGCCCAGGAGAGCCTCAAGGAGACCGAAGAGAGAGCCGCGGGTCTCAAGAAGACGATAGCGGGAAGCGACACGGAGTTCGATGCGCTGGCGAGCCGGGCGGCCGAGGACGAAGCGGAAGCCGAGCGCCTGACGAAAGAAGCCGAATCCATGCGAGTCGCCGCCACCCGTGGTCGTCAGTCCCTTGTCTCCGCCAGCGAGGCCGTCAAGGACGATGAAAAGCGCCTTGATGAAATGCGGTCATGGCACGAGCAGGCATCGAGTGATCTCTCCAGGCTGGAGATGGACTCTCGTGAAATGGCAATCGAGATCAATCATCTCGCGGAGACCGTGCTCGAGCGACATGCCACCGAGCTATGCGAGGCCGTTCACACATGGCACCTCCTACCTCCCCCGAGCGAGGAGCAGTTCGACAGGCTCGAGGTTCTTCGCCGCCGAATAGAGAGAGTCGGAGAGGTGAACCTAACGGCGATCCAGGAGCACGAGGAGATCTCGGAGCGACACGAGTTCCTTCACGGCCAGAAGGAAGACCTCGAGAAGTCCCTGCAGCAGCTCGAGAAGGCAATTGAGCGCATCGACAAGACGAGCAAGACACGCTTCATGGAGACATTCGCGCGAGTCGACGAGCTCTTCCAGAAGGTCTTCCCTCGCCTCTTCAATGGCGGCAAGGCTGGGCTCTCCTTGAGTGAACCACACGATCCGCTTCGATCTGGCGTCGAGATCTTCGCCCAACCCCCGGGCAAGAAGCTGCAGAACGTCAACCTACTCTCCGGAGGAGAAAAGGCACTGACGGCCACCAGCCTGATCTTCGCCATGTTCCTCGTTCGGCCAACGCCTTTCTGCCTGCTCGACGAGGTAGACGCTCCTCTCGATGATCAGAACGTCCATCGCTACAACCAGCTAGTGCGTGAGATGAGCCGCCGTAGCCAGTTCATCCTCATCACGCACAACAAGACGACAATGGAGTTCGTGGACACACTCTATGGCGTCACCATGGAAGAGCCGGGGATCTCGAAGCTCGTCAGCGCAAGGCTATCGGGGGTGGGGCCGGCGGTAGCCGCTTGAGGGGCTCGTCTCTCGATCAAACGGTCAAGATCTAACTGGCATTGGCCTTCGAGCGATACGCCAGAAAGAGCTGTAGCATTCGTACGGCGAGATCCGAAGACCGAAAGACAGGCAGCCCCTTGTCCTCCATGAGCCTGGCCATCGGATCATAGAGATCGCCTGCATCCACTACGAAGACCATCGGCTTCTTCGAGCCCAAGAATAGTCTCTCCAGGCGCGCCGGCAAGGCATCGGAGGCAGAAGCATCATCCCGTCCTCTGGGATCGGCGCCCGGGGGCAGAGTCTTCAATGCCACCGTCATCGGAACGGCCCCCACGACCACCGCATCGACAGTCTCATCCTCGAGGAAAGCTTCCACGCAAGCCTCGTAAGCTGCTTCAGCGGCCATCGGCGTCAAATCAAGGGGGTTTTGTACGTTGACGAGACGAGCAATCCCTTGTTTTTCGAGCACGTCACCTAGGGCCTTCTTTGTGGAGCCCTGGAGAGGTGCAAGCGTGAAGGTCTGCTCATCGATGTTGTCGGCCATTCCGACTGTCTCGTAACCCGCGTTGGAAACTAGGCCAAGGCGCGTGCCGCGGCACTCCTTCTCATTCAAGAGCCCGGCGAGTGTCAGAAGCACCGTGAACTCTTCGAAGGTGCGTGTCATGAGGGCGCCCGCATCCTCCAACACGGCGACCGCGGACGCGTAATCACCCGAGATCGACGCGGTATGAGAAGAAGTCGCGCTCCGGCCGGCTCCCGTTCGCCCAGCCTGATAGACGATGAAGTCCTTTCCCTCGCGGCGCCCCTTCTCTATCAGCCTGGCTAACCGAAGCCCGTCCATGGGGCGATAACCCTCTATGTAGACGCCCAGCACACGGACC
>SKWY01000514.1 GCA_007128675.1 Deltaproteobacteria bacterium
AGGATTCGATAGAACCAGGGGTAGAACTCCTTGTTCTGTTCGTAGCTCCCTCGCGCGGCCAGAGCGCGGGAGGCAGCCTCTTGGCAGGCGTCCCGGGCCGCCTCACGGTCACGAAGCATGCGTACCGCAGCGACATACCCGCGGCGTACTGCCTCATCGAGTAGGGTCTCGAAGCTCATCGGAAGGCTCCCGAAGGGGGGCTCGATAATCTCGAACCTGTGGGCTGCTGTCTCCATGCCCTGTACTACTTGGGCGGGTCCCAAATATTCACGAGAAGGCGCCTATTAGCTACCGGCAATATTTTTCGCAACGGTTTCAATTGGTTAGCTGGGCCCGAATGGGTTCACGTCCCGCTAGGTGCCCAGCTCGGCTCGACCACGTCCCGCTAGGTGCCAATAACTCGTGAATAGTTCCCTCTTATTGGCCCGCGGCGAGCAAGATGGGGCGCGGCGTGCTAGTCCAGCTCTCTGTACATCGGGTTCGTGGTGAAACGCTCCTCACAGGTCTCACCCGAGCCCGGCTCGAGCTCGATCAACAGGGTGGGCAGAGACTCTTGCCCACTCTGAATGCGTTTCGCGGCATCGTCGTTCGATTCGTCGTGCCACCGCATCAACTTGGGAATATGGTCTTCCGCCGCGGCGCAGACCACCCATGCCCTGAAAGGGACGCCGTGCATCATCAAGGGCATCACCCACTCACGCTTCGATTCGAAAGTGAAGTGGGCTTCACCCTCTTCGTTCGATGAGATGGTCCATCGTTGCAGCGGCTCTTCCTCGTCTTCCGTTGGTGTCGGAGCGACGTGATAGCGCGCCACCGTGACCGATGCCTCTGATAGGGGAGCTGCGGTCTCCTTCGACACGACTCGAACAGTTCCTTCCGGCTGCGTCATAACCTTGCGCGGCACGAGAATGGGAAGGCAGCCCGCACTCTGAAACGCGAACGCGAGCAAGGCAGCAAACATGATTGGCTTCATTCCAGGATTTCGCATGAGATACACAATCGGCTCATAGGCATATTAGGCAGGTTATTCTTCGATACGGACACCAGGCTAGTTCATCATATCTTAGACTCGTCGAGCGGCGAAGCCGCTTCTCGGACCTAACGGGAACTCACTGCCCGACGATGGCTCTCTAGAGAGTGTCGACGACGAATGCGACAAATGCCTATCCGCGGGCGAGCCCACCGCTTCCTCCCCACCTAATTTGTCCAAGCTACAGCACAGCGAGCAAGGGATAGTGCCCCGCTCGACACGACCACGTCCCGCTAGGTGCCAGTTTCTCGCGAATAGTTCCCACTTATTGGCCCGCAGCTCTGCTATTGGCGTCCTTGACATCTTGATCATCTCTTCACTAGGCTGAACGCAATATTTTCGCCGCTATCGCCTCGTCGTCACAAAGGAACACAAATGGCTCCGCGATACCTCGTGCAGGTGGCACTCGCCTTTTCCTGGCTCCTTTTTTCTTCGTGTGGCTCAGATGCCCCGCCAGGTCACGGAGTGCCCTGCACTCCGTACGAGCGCAGCTGCAACGGTGACCACCTTATCCAATGCAGCGCAGGCGGTGATGAGTGGGTCGAGCTCCATCACTGTGAAGGAGGATGTCAAAACGGCGTCTGCATCAGGGTCGGCGCCAACTGCCCCGAGGATCAGGATTGCACGGGGCTCGAGTGCGGCCCCGATCCCGTCTGTGGTGAGAGCTGTGGTAGCTGCGGCGACGACCAGTCCTGTGACGATGGCGTGTGCGTCCAGGTGGGCGCCAACTGTCCCGAGGATCAGGATTGCACGGGGCTCGAGTGCGGCCCCGATCCCGTCTGCGGAGAGATCTGTGGGATCTGCGACGACGGCCAGAGTTGTGAGACCGGCACATGCGTCACGGATTGTTCGGTCTGTGTCCCAGGCATTGTCGACTGCGATGTAGATGGCAATGTCGTGCAGTGCGACCCCGATGGCTGTGATTGGTCTATCATTGAAACGTGCCCAGCCGATGACTCCTGCTCCGATGGCACCTGCGGAACGGATGACCCCGCTGCTTGCGCGCTGCCGTGGGGAGGCTACTTGCCTCACGGTGACAGTGTAACGGCATATCAGGCCTCCAGCGTGCCGTGTGGTGAGGCATGTGAAAGCGAAACCCTGCAATGCGATGACGGCGATCTTTCGGGATCGTATACGCATCAGAGTTGTCATGAAGAGGCCTGTCAACCTTGCAATCTTCCGTGGGGAGGGTCGATTGCCCATGGCGCATCCGTAACAGCATATCAGGCCTCCAGCGTGCCGTGTGGTGAGACGTGCGAAGGCGAAACCCTTCAATGCGATGACGGCGATCTTTCGGGATCGTATACCCATCAAAGTTGCCATGAGGTGGCCTGTCAACCTTGCAATCTTCCGTGGGGAGGGTCGATTGCCCATGGCGAAACAGTGACGGCATATCAAGCCGCCAGCGTGCCGTGTAGCGAGACCTGCGAAAGCGAGCTAATCGAATGCGATGACGGCAATCTATCCGGCACCTATCGGCAGCAAGACTGCACCGTTGAAGCCTGTCGACCATGCGACCTTCCTTGGAGCCAAGACACGATTGAGCACGGCGCTTCCGTAACCGCCTATCAAACGGAGACCGTTCCTTGCGGCGATGTCTGCGAAAGCGAGCTAATCGAATGCGATGACGGGAATCTATCCGGCACCTATCGGCACCAAGACTGCGCCGTTGAAGCCTGTCGACCGTGCGAGCTTCCTTGGAGCGAAGACACGATTGCCCATGGCACATCCGTCACCGCCTATCAAACGGAGACCGTTCCTTGCGGCGATGTCTGCGAAAGTGAGCTAATCGAATGCGATGACGGCGTCTTGTCCGGCACGTACCGCCAGCCATCTTGCGAGCCCGAACCCCCAGTTTGCGACCCTTTCTTCATCGTCTGCGATGAAGAGGACAACCTCGCACAGTGCGATGCCGACGGCTGCCGCTTCAGCACGCTGGAGATCTGCGACTACTGCTGCATCGAGGAGACCTGCGTCATCCCCGACACATCTTTTCACACTGGAGCCATAGAACACGTAGTAGTGGACGTGAACGGGATGATGGTGGAGGTGACTATAGGCGCTTGGGCCGAGGCAGTATACGCCGAAAACGAGCTATACGAGTACTTGAAGGGCGATAACCCCGAGCCGGTGATTCATGCAGTACGCTCTGGTGACAAGTATATTCTCATGTCCGATTATGAGGACAATTATGATGACTGCGGCGGGGTGGGCTGTGCTTTCGAGGATTCAGAGCCAATTGCCGCGGATGTGGCAACCTTCTCATTTCAACAATTCGTGGAGTTCGACGATAACGGTGACCCCGTACTCATGCCAATCGAGTGGATAGCCTGCGAAGAGTGACTCGAGGATTGCGTGCTTCCCTGAGGAGGCACTCTCGCGCTTCCTCTCGACGCGACCCCTCTGAAGCCTGTATTAGCTCTGGTGCGATCCGCTGCGCCTTCTACCAGCCTAGGGCATGGCACCCAATCCCAGTGCAAGAGCGATTACAGCTCCGAGTTTTGATATCGACTCTACTCTGAGCTACAGTGCCCATGCTCTGGTTTTACGAGTCTGCTGAACCTCAAAGAGGGAGATCATGAATCGTTTGCTCTTCGTTCCATTCGTTGCCGCTCTTACGCTGTTGAGCGGCTGTGCCCACAGAGATCATTCGAGTGTGTCTACGTCTGCCAAGGTTGCCGGTCATGGCGGACCCTCAGCCGCCGATGTCGCCGAGGGCTCCTGGGTACAGGTGGATAACGCTCTGCCTCGAGATCATAGTTACGCTCCCGTGGTCGAAGCTGCCGGTCGTGTGTGGTTGTTGGGAGCACGATATGAAGAAGACGTTTGGTCGGTACCGGTAGAAGATTTCGGGGTTCCGAAGGGGTCTTGGCGCGAAGAGCCTTCACTGAAGGGCTTCGGTGGATATGCGGGGGCGGCCGTCGTGAACGACAGCATTTACGCACCCGGGGGATGGAACGGCCCGGAGACGCTGGAGATCCTGGACGCCACGGACCCGTCGGACGGTTGGGTGTCGGGGCCGTCCATGAACGAGCCTCGCCGGCGTAGTGCGGCTATAGCTGTAGGCACTGACATCTACGTAATTGGAGGCGACAGCTCGCCGAAAACAATGGAACGCCTAGACACGACCGATTTGTCTAGAGGATGGGAGATGATGCCTGGGGAGATGACTACATCGCGGCGCTCTCCCTGCGTCTTCTTGGTCGGCGACCACATATATGTAGCGGGTGATAGGCGCGATAGATCAACAGGGAGCTACACAGTGGAACGGTTCGACACCGCCCAACCAGAGCAGGGGTGGGAGCGCCTCGATGCTAAACTGTCCGCTAACCGTGGATATGCCGCCGCGATGGCCGCCGACGGTCACATATACGTGGTGGGCGGCTTCAAGAACTCGAGAAGAGTCGAGAGGCTGGATACAACCGAGCCTACGTCGTCCTGGGAGGACGTACCGCAGACGGTGACCGGAATGTACTATCCCGCCGGCATTGTGATCGACAACGAGCTCTATATCGTGGGCGGTTCCCATCCGCGCTGCTGCGAAGGCTCCAAAGTGATTCAAATCATTGGGGAGTAGCGCTTGTCGTCGTGTCGGCAGGGTCGCAACCCTTCACTCCCCGCAGTATGGATAATGAAGGGTTCGCCAGCTGGCCCCCGAGACGCCCCTGTAGTCGGCTACGCCTAGGTGATCGTCACGTTGGGTCAACACTCGGTCAACGTGCTCGGCCAGCCGAAGGAGATAGCGCACCTCGCCGGTAGCATCGTACATGGCGGCATAGGCAAACTGCAGGTAGGACTAGCTCCAAGCCAACCGGTAGCGCACGGAATCCTTCCGGTGCTTTGCTCTACCTGCTCCAAAGCGGGATGACGAGCGCCATCCTTTTGGATAGAAAGCCACCACTGGAGGCTCGAAATGAATCACAACACCGCCGTCGTCTTGCTGCACGCTTTTCCTCTCGATGCCACGATGTGGGAGGACCAGAGGGCCTTTCTCGAGGATCGCGGCGGGCACGTCCTCGCCCTGAATCTGCCTGGCTTCGGCGGACGGCCACTCGTGGAAGGAGGCCTGGACGCCTTCGCCGACTCGGTGATCGCCGAGTGCGACGCTAGAGGCATCGAGCGCGCCGTGTTCGTGGGCCTCTCGATGGGAGGGTACGTCGCGATGCGGATCGCCGATCGCTACCCCAGCCGCATCCGCGGCCTCGTGCTCGCCGACACTCGCGCCGGCCCCGATGACGACGCCGGCCGCAAGAAGCGAAGCGCCCAGGCTGCCAGGGCCCGGACCGAGGGGTGCGGCTGGCTCGCCGAGGCCATGCTGCCGGCTCTGCTCGGCGAGACCTCCCGGCAAGAGAGGCTGCAGGTGGTCAAGAGGGTGCAAGCGATAATCGATCGCGCCGATGGGAAAGGCGTGGCAAGAGCTCTCGAAGCGATGAGGGAGCGGCCGGACAGTCTCGCCGCCCTCGCTGCCATAGAGGCCCCAATACTCACGATTGCCGGCGATGAGGACAAGCTCACCCCACCCGCCGAGGCCGAAAGCATCACGTCAACCGTACGAAACGGCAGCATGGTCGTCATCCCGAAAGCCGGCCACCTCTCCAACCTGGAATGCCCTGGACCCTTCAACGAGGCCCTCGACACCTTCCTGCGCGAACTTGGATAGACGAAAGAGAAGGCCCAATCTGCCGGCCGCGGCGCGGCAGATGTCCAGCAATGCACAGTCCCCATCTTGGGTCTCGCCCCCGAAACCTGCGGTAACCTGAGAGGGGGTTTCCATGTAATACTGGACATTCCGGAGACCCGGTGGACCTGATAAGTGTGAAGCGGATATTCTATTTACCAGCCCGAACAGGGGGACATAAATGATTCCACGATACCCCAGCAAGATCGCACTCTTCTTTTCGTGGCTCCTTTTATCTTCGTGTAGTTCACCTGCCCCGCCAGGTCACGAGGTTCCCTGCACCCCGTACGAGCGCAGCTGCAACGGTGACTATCTTATCCAATGCGACGCAAGCGGTGATGAGTGGGTCGAAATCCATCACTGTGAAGGAGGATGTCGAAACGGCGTATGCGTCCAGGTTGGCGCAAACTGTCCCGAGGATCAGGATTGTACGGGGCTAGAGTGCGGCCCCGATCCCGTCTGCGGAGTCATTTGCGGAACCTGCGGCGATAGCCAGAGCTGTGCCGCCGGCACATGCGTCGAGAACGGCACGGGCTGCTCGTCCTGTAACCCGGGTGTTATCGACTGCGATGCGGATGGCAATGTCGTGCGATGCGACGCCGATGGTTGTGATTGGACTGTGATAGAGACCTGCCCAGCCGATGAGCCCTGCTCCAATGGCAGCTGCGGAACCGAGGCTCTCGTCCCGTGTGACCTTCCCTGGGGAGGCACGATCGCACACGGTGAAACCGTAACAGCTTACGAGGCCTCCAGCGTGGAATGTGGCGAAACTTGCGAAAGCGCGACGCTGCATTGCAACGATGGCGTTCTGTCGCCAGAGGGCTACGACTACCAGGACTGCCAGCCACCTCGCTTATTCGGCCCCAATCAAACGACAACTAGACAGGCCATGGCCGCTTTTCTGTATCGCTTGTCTGGTGAGCCTCCGGGGCCCTTCGATGATCCAAACTTCTCTGATGTGCCGACGTCGCACTATTTCTATACCGAGATTTCATGGATGGTTACCGAAGGAATTACGACCGGTTTTTCTGATGGCACGTTCCGCCCTTCCGAGCCGACGACGCGTGGGGCTGTTGCGATGTTCTTGTACCGTCTCGCGGGAGAGCCAAGCGGAACGTTTCCTGATCCGGGTTTTTCGGACGTATCATCGCAACAGCTATTCTACACCGCAATCAGTTGGATGGCGCATGAAGGCATAGCAACGGGTTTTCCGGACGATACGTTTCGGCCGAACGACCCTGCGACTCGCGGAGCTGTTGCGATGTTCTTGTACCGGTATTCAGGTGAGCCTAGTGCCGCGCTTCCGGATCCAGGGTTTTCGGATGTGACGGAAAATCAGCAGTTCTATCCAGCGATTTCTTGGATGGCTCATGAGGGTATTGCGGAAGGATTTGCCTGCGATGCTGTGGAGTTTGCTTCTTGTGGGCTTCCCTGGGAAGGCACAATCGCTCATGGGGAAAGCGTTGTAGCATATCGGGCACCGGATGTGCCATGCGACGGGGAATGCAGAAGCGAAAACATCCAATGCAACGATGGAGTTCTGTCGCCGGAGGGCTACCGCTATCCGGACTGTGAGGTGCAATACAAGGTTTGCTGCGAGAACTCTCAGCCCGCTAGTATAACTGTCTCTCCAGTTAACGGAGGCAGTCATTTCCAGTATTGGGAAGGGTTTAAGGCGATAGTTAGGAATCCACGCTGCATTATGGTGAGTATCGGCGGCGAGGTGTTCGGGGCAACAGATATCGATAATTATGAAGACACGATAACCGCAGCCACCAGATTGAATGCGTTTTTTGCTGTAAACGGTGGCGCCCCTCATAGAAACACGGTTGTTGGCGGAATATTGAGAA
>SKWY01000137.1 GCA_007128675.1 Deltaproteobacteria bacterium
ACCTGTCCGACCGTCTCGAGCCATGAATAGGTGCCGTCGGCGCGCCGGTAACGGTACTCGGCCTTGCCAACAGGCTCCGAGGTCTGCATGGACTCTTGTAGCTTCTGAAGAACACGTGCCTTGTCCTCCGCATGGATGGGCTCCGAGACATGCTGCCCAATAAGGGACTCCGGCTCGTATCCAAGCTGCCTATGCGAGGGACTGGCGTAGGTAATTCGGCCGTCGAGATCCGACAAGGTAACCATGTCCATCATATTGTTCGTGATTTGAGACAGTAGTTGTTCGCGCTGCCGGAGAGACTCCTGCGCACGGCGCAGATCGGTGATGTCCTGGACCGTACCGAACATTCATCGGGTTTTGCCCGTTTCGTCGAGCAAAGGCTTGCCGATGGCGCGCATCCATCCAACACCGTTGCCTGGCCGAAGAATCCGGAAGTCGATATCGAAAGAGGCCGCTTCGCTGAAACCGCACCGGACAGCTTCTTGGAGCTTCGGCCAGTCTTCCGGATGAACTATGTCCTCGTGTGCCGCAAAAGAAGGGGGCACCGCTTTCGGCTCAAGACCAAATATTCGGAAGACCTCATCGGACCACACCGGCGTCCCATCATAGGCACCCAGCTCCCAGTGTCCGATGTTCGCGACTCTCTGGGCCATCTCGAGCTTCTCACTGGTCTCCTTCATCTCTTCGATGCGTCGGCTTCTCTCTAGAGCGATAGCCGCGACCTCCCCGAGAGATTGCGCACGCCGGGCATCGTCCTCCGTGAAATCCCCGTCCTTGTTGGCCAGGCCGATGACCCCTTTGACGTCATCGTCCAAGATGATGGGCACGAACATCACGTTTTGAAGAGGCGCGTGTCCAGCCGGTAGGTATGCGGTATGGGGCGACGCTAGGAAACGGTTTTCGAACACGGTCCGGTTTTCGCGATACGCGATTTCACGAAGCCCGCGAATCGGCATGGGCAGTGACGGGTCGACCTTGCAATCGACTCCACCGGAATCCAAGAGGAGCACGCCGTTTTCGTTTTCTCCCTGCCGAAGCGCCACGTATCCGGCGCTAGCCCCAGTCTGCTCCTTACAGATCTCGAAGATCCTGCGCGAGGCTGCCTCGAAACTACTCGACTCCAGCACCGCCCTGTTCGCCTGAAGCAGAGCCGCGCTCTCCGCAACCGCGCTTGCTCGACGCCGCTCCTTCTCGACGTCTTCCAAGGCGAACGCGATATCCTCCGCGATCTCGACCAACACAGCGGTCTCGTCGTTGTCGATCTCCAATTCCGGTGGAAACGTCGCGCAGAGCATTCCAGACATCGACTCGTCGATACGCAAAGCGGTGACGACGCTCTTGCCGCCTTCGACTTTTGACGCCAGAAGACAACCCGAACACTCTGACGAGGGCTCAGTCACGATGAAGCAGTGCTCCGAGCCGTAGAGACGATAACGACATGCTGGCCATTCGCCACGACGAATGCGCATTTCGAGGGGTCGGATGTCCTCCTCCGTCCATCCGGAGTATGCAAACGACTTAACGGCGGCGTCTCCAAAGACAAGCCAGACTCCAACGTACCCCCTGCTCTCCGTAAGCATCTGGCACGCCTGCTGGATCAACCTGTCGGGGTTGCGCTCCCGCACGATGAGTCGGTTGATGTTACGAACGGCTGATAGTACGCGGCTAAGGTGCTCGATGCGAGCGGCGGAACGTCTGGCGTCACTCATGTCCACCGGTGGCTGTCGCGGATCTGCCATGGTGCTGTCTCCCTCCCCGCCACATAGATTCTCAGGTTACATCTTTCGGCCTCCGATGCCTTAGCAAGGTCTTTGGAGTAACTCGGCGTGGTTGTCATCGATTCTCTCCGAATGAAGGGGACAGCTCGCCTTGCTATTCCCAATTTTCAGACAGCATCGCGGGAATCTTAAATAGTGAAATCCCGCTGGCAGATAATGCAAGATGGTGGACCCCACGTACAGGCAGCCCTGGCGCATGTTGCCATCCATACCTTTCTTCAAGACAATCTAGGCATCCAACATTGATGATGCTTTGACCCCAGAATTGTCCATCGTACCGGCGCGGGGGGTCAAGCCGGTGAGCAGCTAGGTGAAGACCGTGAGGCGAAGGACTACCCCCAAGAATGGCACAGAGAACAGCCTTACAAGCACATCTTCCATACAGCGCATCATTTCCTACACGGCATAACCTACATGTGCCAAGGTCGTGGTCTCGACTGCGACCCGATGTTCGAGAGACCTTTCTTCAGGTCCGGTTATTGCGTCGAGAAATATAATCGAGTACCAGTCTTCTCAATTGAGGAGCGCTCGTATGCTGCATCGATACCGGCTCGGATCAGTCTGTGTTTCTGCTCTCATGCTCCTTCTGGGAGGATGCGCCATCGTGTCGTTGGTCCTCGGGCAGGAGCGCAAGGAACCGCGCAAGGTCTTCGAAGGCAACCTCGTCATCGAGGACACCGAGGACTGGACCGTCCTTGTGGAAGGGCAGTATCAGAAAGTCTCTGGAGACTTGTTGATCCGGAACCTCGAGGTCAGCGCGTTTCCCGGCGCAGCTGCCATCGAGGTGGTGACCGGAGACCTGCTGATTGAAAACAACCGCGCCCTTACAGACCTCGACGGACTGCCGCTCCTTTCCACCGTCCGGGGGGATCTGCTTCTCATTGGCAACGACGCCCTGACGGCTCTAGGTGGGCTGGCGGAGCTGGCCAACGTCGGAGGCAAGCTCCTTGTTCGAAACAATGAGTCTCTGACCAGTCTGGACGGGCTCTCTTCGCTGGCATCGGTGGGGGGCTGCCTGACTATCCAGGGCAACGCAAGCCTTTCCGGCCTGGATGACCTGTCCTCCTTGAGAGTTGTCGGCGGCAACCTGGAGGTGGCTGAGAACCCCCTTCTCTCTAGCTTGAGCGGACTGATAGGTCTAACCGAGGTGCGGGGCGATGTGCTCGTGAACAACAACGCCGCTCTTGAGAGCCTCAACGGCATGTCCTCCTTGGCCCATGTGGCCGGGAGCCTGGCTGTCGAGCACAACGTCGCCCTCGAGAGCATTGAAGGGTTCCATTCCTTGAGAGAGGTGGAGAATGACCTGCGCCTTATGCACAACCGTGTGCTCGCGGGCCTGAACGGCCTGCCGAGCTTGACACAAGTGGGCGGGGACCTGACCATCTCCCAGAACGACGGTCTCGCGAGCCTTTGCGGCCTGCCCACCTTGGAGCGCCTGGGCGGGGACCTGACCATCTCCCACAGCCGCGCGCTCCAGAGTGTAAGGGGCCTGTCGTCCTTGGACGAAGTGGGCGGCAACCTGACCGTTTTACGCAACGCTGTTCTCGAGAAGGTGGACGGCCTGTCATCGCTTTCGGGCGTAAAAGGGGATCTGACCATCAGGCGCAACACTGCTCTCGAGAGCCTAGATGGCCTATCATCCCTCGTTCGCGTGGGCAAAGATCTCTCGATTACCCGCAACAGCTCACTGTCGAGCCTCGAGGGCCTGTCATCGCTTGCCGGGCTCGGGGGAAGCCTGTCCATTCGTTTCAACGACGAGCTTTTCAGCCTTGACGGGTTGGGGATGCTCACGGCGATCCCTGGGAACCTTGGGATAGGCTCCAACTCCGTTCTTGCTGACCTTAGTGGCTTGTCGTCGCTGGTTTATGTAGGAGGGAACCTGAGAATCGTCATCAACAACGCCCTGCCGAACGTTGTCGGCCTTTCATCCCTGTCCCTTCTGGGTGGCTACCTTTACGTTTGGGAAAACGACATACTTACGAGCCTGGAGGGCCTATCAGCCTTGAGGGAGATCGGGGAATCCCTGCGGGTGCAGGACAATCCTTCCCTCACGAGCCTTGGTTTGGCCTCGCTCAACGAGGTGCGTGGGCAAGTGATGATTAGAGACAACAAAGCTCTTCCTCAATGCCTTGCATGGAAGCTGCAAGATCAGGTCGCGGCCGGCGGTGGTATCAGGGGGAACACGTATGTATCTGGCAACGACACAACGGCCGTTTGTGAATGAAGCTGCTCGACGATCAGGCGCATGAAACAAACTAGGCCGGCAGCTCGAGTAGCGGGGCCATCCAGCTCGAGTGCTGGAAACGGTCGCTGCCGACATCCGACACAGAAATAAGAAGACCCTGAATCCTGAAGCCGACGTTGACCTCGGCGAAGACTCAGGTGATCGGCCTTTCTTCAATCAAGCTGCCTCGCAGCTCTGGGCGGGGCCTTGTGACCCGCCGCGCCAACCCGTGGTGCCCGTTGCAGGGTGAGCCAACCCCGAGGCCACTCGCTCGGAGACCGGCCGCCGACCCCGTGCGGCCTTCCGTTCAAGCTCCCCAGAAGACAAGGCCCACCACGGCGCCTGTCATACAGGTGGCGATCGTACCGGCGACTATCGCTCGCAATCCAAGGGAGACGATCTCGGCGCGCCGATCTGGCGCCATAGCGCTCAGGCCCCCTATCATGATGCCCAGGCTGGCCTTCGGCCTCGGACGTCGCACTCAACGCAGGTCGAACCGATCGAGGTTCATCACCTTGTTCCAGGCTGCCAAGAAGTCGGATACCAACTTCTCCTGCCCATCGCTGCACGCATAGACCTCGGCGAGAGCTCGGAGCTGGGAATTGGAGCCGAAGGTGAGATCGACCCGAGAGGCAGTCCACTTCTTCTCGCCGTTGGCCCGGTCACGTCCTTCGAAGACGTCGGGATCGGGAGTGCTCTTCCACTCCGTGCCCATGTCGAGGAGGTTCACGAAGAAGTCGTTCGACAGCGTCTCCGCGCGCTTTGTGAGCACCCCGTGCTTCGAACCGCCGTAGTTGGCCCCCAGCACGCGGAGACCACCGATCAGAACCGTCATCTCTGGGGCTGTCAGAGTCAGAAGCTGGGCTTTGTCAACCAACAAATGCTCCGCCGGAACAGCGAACTTCTTCTTCAGATAGTTACGGAACCCGTCCGCGCATGGCTCGAGTACTTGGAAGGACTCTATGTCGGTCTGCTCCTGCGTGGCGTCCGTGCGCCCGGGCGAGAAGGGAACAGTCACATCGAACCCTGCATTCTTCGCAGCCTTCTCCACGCCGGCACAACCGCCCAAGAGGACCAAATCCGCGAGGGAAACCCTCTTCTTGTCGGTTTGCGCGTCGTTGAACTGCTTTCGGATGCCTTCTAGGGTCTGGAGGACGTCTGCAAGTTTCCCGGGCTCGTTGACCTGCCAATCTTTCTGTGGAGCCAAACGAATGCGAGCTCCATTGGCTCCGCCCCTCATATCCGAACCGCGGAACGTGGAAGCCGAAGCCCAGGCAGTCGATACTAGCTGGGAGATGGACAAGCCCGTGTCGAGGAGCTTGCTCTTCAGAGCGGCGACGTCTTTTTCGTCGATCAAATCATGATCGACCTTGGGAACGGGATCCTGCCAGATGAACTCCTCCTCTGGAGTCTCCGGACCTAGATAGCGCGACCGAGGCCCCATGTCGCGATGGGTCAGCTTGAACCAGGCACGCGCAAATGCTTCCGCGAACTCATCGGGGTTCTCCAGGTAACGCCGTGAGATCTTCTCGTAGATCGGATCGAACCGAAGCGAGAGATCGGCCGTGGTCATCATCGGCCGATGCTTCTTGGAAGGATCGTGAGCGTCGACGACCATATCCTCTTCATCGACGTCCTTGGCAAGCCACTGATGTGCGCCAGCGGGGCTCTTCACTAGTTCCCACTCATACTTGAACAGCACCTTCAGATACCCCATGTCCCACTTGGTGGGATTCGGCTTCCAGGCACCCTCGATGCCGCTGCTGATGGTATCGCCGCCTTTGCCGCTGCCGAAGCTGCTCTTCCAACCTAATCCCTGCTCCTCGATGGCCGCGGCCTCAGGCTCGGGTCCCACGTGGCCAGCATCGCCCGCACCGTGGCACTTACCGAAGGTGTGCCCGCCAGCGACAAGAGCAACTGTCTCTTCGTCGTTCATGGCCATGCGAGCGAAGGTCTCCCGGACGTCTCGGCCGGAGGCCACTGGATCTGGAGTGCCGTTCGGACCCTCTGGGTTCACATAAATTAGCCCCATCTGCACGGCAGCCAAAGGATTCTCTAGATCCCTATCGCCGGTGTAGCGCTCGTCGCCTAGCCACTCGCTCTCGGTGCCCCAGTAGATATCCTCCTCCGGCTCCCAGATATCCGGGCGGCCACCAGCGAACCCAAAGGTTTCGAAGCCCATGGATTCCAGAGCGCAGTTACCAGCGAGGATCATGAGATCGGCCCAGGAGATCCTCTTCCCGTACTTCTGCTTGATAGGCCACAGCAGGCGGCGCGCCTTGTCGAGATTCACGTTGTCCGGCCAGCTGTTTAGCGGCGCAAAACGCTGGTTGCCCGTACCGCCACCACCTCTACCATCTCCCATCCGGTAGGTGCCCGCACTATGCCAAGCCATCCGAATGAATAGACCTCCGTAGTGACCCCAATCGGCCGGCCACCAATCCTGTGAGTCGGTCATCAGAGCATGGAGATCCTTCTTCAGCGCAGCCAAATCCAGCTTCTTGAACTCCTCGGCATAGTCGAAGTGCTCGCCCATGGGATCCGACTTCGAAGAGTGTTGGTGCAGGATTTTGAGGTTGACCTGATTGGGCCACCAGTCGCGGTTCGACGTTCCCCGAGTACTACCTGTTGCCGCTGCCACGCCCGTGACCGGGCATCTGCTTTCATGACTACCTGTCTTCTTCTCACTCACGTGATTGGCTCCTTGTGGTTTGGACTACAAGCTAGACTCCGTCCCTCTCTGCACAGGAATGGCACACACCCAGGACTTCCACGTGCGTCGTCTCTACCCGCCCGAAAGCCCTGACCTCTCTCGGTGGCTTCAAGAAACCGGAATCATCATCTCGAGGACCTAGTTCAGAATCCGTTCCGAACTCGGAACAAAGTCCAAAGTGAACCAGCTGTCAAGAGAGGTCGAGCCCAATGGTTGTGCTGAAAGAGGTGTTCAACTGCCGGATCAACCATTTCAGTCTCGGCCTCGAGCGTGAAGATTGGGGCGCCCCATGCCACGCTTAGGACCGCCATCTGCACAATGTGCCGGCAGTCCTTTCTCATCCGCACCGAAAGGTTTTGTGAAACTACAACTTCATCTTAGATAATTCTATCACGGTGAGAACCCTCGATACTATGCTGGATAGAGCACGGAAACACACACCAGTCCCGGGGATACGACCGAATGAGCTCAGATGCTGTGGGAGAACTTCAGCCCACCGACCGGCGAAAGTGCTCGAGCACGCCGAGCCCTTCGGTCTAGGCGATCTCGCCGTCGTCATTGCTGGCCTGCGTTTCCGGTTCAATGAGCACGATGCCGATTCCCTGGTTTCGCTCGACTTTTTGGGACAGGACGCGTATGGCCTAGTTGCCGTTCCTCTTCCTTATGGACAGGTCGGTCAACTGCGCGCCGAACGCGACGAGGGCGGACATCACCCTGCGAGCTTTGTCCAGAGTAGGCTCGTAGCTCTTGGATTAGAGGATTCTAGCAAATCTCTTCATTGACGAAGCTTACATAGTACGTTGAGCATTGGCAAACG
>SKWY01000280.1 GCA_007128675.1 Deltaproteobacteria bacterium
CGTGGGTGCGCCACACGGGCTCGGAAACCGGCTCCCGGCGCTTAGTCTACCGCGAGGTGGCGGGACTACTTGGCTGTCCTACTTAGTCTTCGCGTGTCGCCGCCACGGTGCACATCTCGTCTTCTTCCTCCCGCCGATTGCTTTCTTCTATTGTGTCCGGCGAAACGGCGCGATACCTCTATTAACCGTGCCACAGAACCCCGCTCTCACCATCCCTCGCTCTTCCAATGATGATGGCGCCCCCGTGCTTTCATGGCCCGGGCGCAAGACAACCGAGCTCGTCATCGAGCCTCGTATTCCCTCTGTTCTGCAAATGTGGGGAGAGGGAGAGCCGGCCGGCAGGGTCGTTTTGGGTGACAACCTCGAGATCCTCGCGGCTCTGGAGCCCGGATCGGCTCGCCTCATCTACCTCGATCCGCCCTTCTTCAGTGAGCAGCGATACCTATTTCGAACCAGGGCCGCTGGAAGCTGGTTTCGCACGCCCTCCTTCGAGGATCATTGGGGCAAGGACCTTGGGGCATACCTGTCGTTCCTCGAGGATCGGCTTCGGCTGCTCGCGCGGGTTCTCTCCGATGATGGCAGCCTCTATGTTCACCTGGATGCGAACGCATCGCACTATGTGAAGGTTCTTCTCGATGAAGTCCTCGGCGCGAGCAGCTTCTCTCGGCAGATCATATGGAAGATCGGTTGGGTGAGTGGGTTCAAGAGCAAGGTGCGAAACTGGGTGCGCAATCACGATGTCATTCTCTACTACTCGCGGCCAGGTGCTCCTTTTCACCGAAAGCTGCTGCCTCATCCAGAGGGCTATGAGCGGCGCTCGGGAGAACCGGGTGAGGGCCGGCCCATCGATGATGTTTGGCTTGATATGCCTTCGATCCAGCTGATGAGCTTCAGTGGAGAGAAGACTGGCTGGGCCACTCAGAAGAACGAGTCCCTCCTGCAGAGAATCATCGAGGCCTCCAGCGATCCTGGTGATCTCGTCGTGGATCCTTTCACTGGGGCCGGCACCACGCCTGTCGTGGCCGCCCGTCTCGAGAGGCGGTTTCTTGCAATCGACGACTCTCCTCTAGCTGTGCATTTGGCGCGGCGCCGCCTGCTGGAAATGGGGCACTCCGGTCTTGCAGCCCCCTCCAGGGCGTCCCCGGGAAAGAGCGGGCCGGTCTGCTTCACCGTCGAAGGCGAAGGGCCTCCTATCTCCGGGACGCTCGTCGCCGAGAGCTGGCCTACTCTCGCAGGCTCCGAGGTTCGCTTGAGCGAGGTGCCGATGGCCGAGGGGCCTGAAGGAGTCGATTGGCAAGACCGCATCGATGGCTGGTGGGTCTGCCGAGCATCCCAGCCGACACTACCTCTTTGGCATGTCCACCGCGCCCTCGGCCGACAACCATCTCGGGTAGTTCTGGATTCCCCTCCGCTCACGGGAGTTGCGCCGGACGAAAAGCTGATTGCCACGGCCATCGACCTCGCCGGAGGCTGTCATGTAGGCGAAGTGAAGCGCCGCTGATCTCTTCTTGCGAGAAGAGCCACTGTCTGGCGCATCAGCTCGATACCGCTCTTCGTCGAGCCTCATCGGCGATGGAAAAGATGTTCGAGATCGACGGGGCCGCGAGTATCGCCCCCTGCGATTCACCTGTGAGAGGTCATGCAACATCACATGATCAGGCTGCTTCTTTCGACTTGGCGGAAACCTCGCCGATTAGGTTCTACGTCTGTTGGTCCGTGATCATTGGCGAGCCCTCCGCTGGATGCTATCCATCTGCCTTTCAACCCTTGCATCTCGATAGGAGCATGACATGGCCACTCCCACCGTTCGTTACAGACTCGATGCCGACGACCGTTTCATCATCGAGGGCTACAACTGGGCTAAGGCGTTTTCGAACTTCTTCCCCGGTATCGCGGGGAAGTGGGGGGTTCCATTGTGGGCCTACTACGTCAGCAAGGGGCAGGCGGTCTGCAGCGTTGGTTATAGAGACAAGAACGGACAGATCCTCGAGTTCGACTCGTTCAACAAGGCCTCATTGCGCGTTCCACAGGAGGGCTACCGGACGTTCTTGCGCCTGGACGGGAAGCTGCATGAGGCGTTCCGGCGAACCAGAGACACGAGCATCCACCAGCAGATGGCCATATCACCAGGAGAGCTGGAGCTTGTGGAGCGCAACGAGGCGGCCGGTTACGAGCTGACCGTTACCTACTTCCCCATTGTCAATAGGCCCGTGGGAGGGTTCGTCCGTGAAGTCCGTCTTCGCAACACATCAAAAGCCGAGCGTAGGGTCGAGTGGGTCGATGGCGTGGGCCGGATTCTTCCATCCGGCATGGATCAGAACCACATCAAGTTCATCGCGCGTCACATAGAAGCAATGATGGGCGGCATCCGAGTCGAAGGCTTCCCCTTGTTCCGCCTGAAGCAGAGCGCCGCCGACAGTGAGCGCATCGAGGGGATCCAAGGCGGAAACTACTATGTCTCTCTCCACGATGGTGCTCCCGTGGCGGACAAGGTCGTGGTCGATCCCGATGTGCTCTTTGGAGAGGCCGTGGACATCGCCCATCCCTGGCTCTTCGAGGATCGCGGGTCCGCTGGGGTCCTAGATATTCCGCAGCTTCGGGAATGCAAGACACCCTGTGCCTTCACCGTCCTCGACCAGAGCGTTGCCCCCGGGCAGGAGACGACTTTGGTATCGATCATAGGGCAGGTAGAGAGGGATGCGGACCTCGAGACACTCATCGAGATGGTCCGAAAGCCGGGGTTTCTCGAGAAGAATCGAGACGAGGGACGCCGACTTCTAGCGGAGATCATGGATCGTTCCTTTACCGTGAGTGCCGAGCCTGCCTTCGATGCGTATTGCCGGCAGAACTTCCTAGACAATGTCATGCGTGGCGGAATGCCCTTGATGTTCGAGACCGCCCGAGGAAAGAGCGCCTTTTATGCCTACTCCAGGCAGAACGGCGACCTGGAACGCGACTATCACTTCTTCGTATTGGAGCCCGGCTACCTCTCGCAAGGAACCGGGCACTATCGAAGCGTGCTCCAGAACCGCCGCATGGACGGCTGGTTCTGGCCCGAGGTCAAGGATGCCAACCTCCATATCTTCCTCGATCTGATGCAGCTCGATGGCTACAACCCCTTGGAGGTGGATCAAGCGACATATCGCGTTGTCGACGAAAATGGCTTCGAGAAGTGGCTCGAAGGTCTCGTCACCGACGTCGATGCTCGAGGTGCCTTGAAGGACCTCGCGAGAAAGGGCTTCACTCCCGGCGCTTTCATCATGGCGATGGAGCGAGCAACGGGCCCTATGGGAACCGAAAGAGAGGATCTGGTCACTAGTCTCCTTCGATTCTCGGAGCAAAACGAGCTTGGTGCGCTGCATGAAGGCTTCTGGGTCGATCACTGGACTTACAATCTCGATCTTTTGGATACCTACCTCGCCGTCTGGCCGGATCGGATTGGGGAGCTTCTGCTCGGTGAGCCGACCTACCGCTTCTTCGATGATCCGGACATCATCTTGCCTCGGGCCGAGAAGACAGTTCTCGTTGGCGAGGATCGTGTCCGCAGGTACGGAGCCGTCGTCCGAGACCAAGAGAAGGCGGATCGCATAGCCGCGCGTGATGCGGACCGCTGGAGCGTTCGGACCAGTCACGGCGAGGGAGAGGTCTACTACAGCACCCTCTTGGTGAAGCTCTTGGTGCTGCTTGCAAACCGCGTTGCGACTCTCGATCCCAGCGGGATCGGTGTGGACATGGAGGCGGACAAGCCGGGATGGAACGATTCCATGAATGGTCTCCCGGGTATCTTCGGCTCTGCCTTGAACGAGACTCTCGAGCTCCTTCGCCTGGCTCGTTTCATGAACTCTTCCCTAGAGGTGCTCGAGACGAAGAGCGAGAGTGGAGTCCCTGTCTTCGAGGAGCTTGCTCTGCTCATAGAAGAGCTATCGAAGCTCTTGGAGCAGCGTCTCCAGGTCGATGACGGTGCAAAGGCGCGGCATCGCTACTGGGAGGCCAGCAATGATGCAAAGGAACGTTACCGAGAGTCGACTAGGCTCGGTGTCTCCGGCAAGGAGAAGGAGGTCGGCCTTGGCGAGCTGCGTTCCTTCAGCAAGAGAATAGAGAAGCTGTTGAGCTCGACCCTGCGAGACCGTCCGGAGGGTGAGGTGCGGTCCAAGGATGGCGTTCCCTACACCTACTTCGTGCATCGTGTCGCCAGCTTCGATGAGACCCAAGAGAAGAGCCATCAGGGCCTCCCCTTGGTCGAGGCAAGAGAGTTCGAGCGCAGACCCGTACGACTGTTTCTAGAGGGCCCGGTTCACTGGATGAAGGTTCTTCCGGAGGATGCAAAGAGTGTGTACGACTCGGTCAAGAATAGTCCGCTGTTCGATGTGAAGCTTGGCATGTACAAGAGCTGTGAGGACATGACGGGAGAAGATCCCGAGCTAGGCAGGGCCGTGGGAGCGTATCCTCGAGGCTGGATAGAGAATGAGTCGATTTACCTGCATATGGAGTACAAGTATCTACTAGAGGTTCTTCGCAGCGGTCTGTCCGACGAGTTCTTCGAGGATATGCGGTCCGCTCTGATGCCGTTTCAGCCTCCGGAGCGCTATGGACGCAGCATTCTGGAAGGAGCCTCCTTCGTTGTTTCGAGCGCGTTCGCCGATGAGAAGCACCATGGCCAGGCATTTCAGCCTCGTCTATCGGGGATCACCTGTGAGTTCGTCCACATGTGGACTCTCATGGTGGCCGGACCTTCTCCGTTTCAGGTTGGTGAAGACGGGAAGCTCGAGCTTTGTCTGCAGCCTCGCCTTGCCGAATGGCTGTTCACGAAGGAGCCGACGATGCGCCCTCACGTGGACTCCGATGGCGGCTGGAAGGGGCTGGAGATACCGGCCGATGCGTTTGCGTTCAAGCTCCTAGGTCAGACGCTCGTCGTTTATCATAATCCCTCGAGGCGCTCGACATTCGGCTCCGATGCCGTGAGGCCGGCCTGGTGGGTGCTGGAGTTCGCCGATGGTCGCCGAGAGGAGGTTCATGCCGATCGGGTAGTCGGAGATGCCGTCCAGTCGGTTCGATCCGGAAAGGTGCGTCGTATCGACATTGAGCTGCGATAGCCGGCTTTCCGATTTCAACCTAGTCACACCATCAACTCCATTGCCCACCGATTGTTCCCATGAGGCTTGATCCGTGAAAGACGCTCTAAAGGAGGTCGAGTTCGGAACTGAAAGTGAGTTGCCTGCTGCCCGCGGGTGCAACTAGAGACACGGATGGTGTATAGCTGTTGAGCGACGAGGGTCCATGAAAGACAGCGACAGGATTCTAGCCACCAAAAAAGAGTTGCTTCTCCGTTTGCTCGATCTAGGCAAGGTGATGCTTCACCTGGATGCCAGGCGCGAGGGCGTGGATGTTCCAGAAGATTTGCGCGACGATGCGGATCTTCGGCTGAACCTCTCGTATCGTTTCCAGTACGGAGATCTGGTGGTCGACTCTTCGGAGGCCCGAGCTACCCTGTCTTTTTCCGGGCGACCCTATCTTTGCACGGTGCCCCTGGATTCCGTGTTCGCGATGGTCAGTCATGTTTCCGGCGAGAGCTTCTTCTTCCCAACAGATGCCCCTCCAGAGGCCCTGGCGGGTTTCGCGGCGATGATGGGTCCGCTGTGCCAGAAGGAGGAGGAAGGAGGCGAGCTGCTGCCTCTTTCAAAGGAAAGGACGAGGCCAGGTCGTCGCCGTCGCCCCCGTTTGCGGGCCCTCGATGGAGGAGCGGTCGGCGCCACGAAGGAAGAGCGGAGCCGTGACAATTCCCCAAAGGATAAGGCCGAGCCGTCCGAGGAAGGGGCTTTGAAGGATGAGGGGGATGATTCGCCCGCCGCTTCTCCGATGAGCGAGAATGACGACGCCGGGACTTCGACCGATGAGAGCGCCGAGGAAGGCGTCGACGAGAGAGGTGAGAGTAGGCGCTGGGGACATCTGCGTGTCATCAAGTGAACTAGAGGTGTCGAACTCAGGCGTTGGGCTCATGCTCCTTCAAAGCATGGGGGATTGGAAGAGCTTCTCGTCCATCAAGAGGTGGTCACAATGAAGGTCGCCATATTGTTTCACGACAACTGTTTCGATGGTCTGGCATCGGCTGCTCTCTTTCATCAATTCGCCAAGACACATATCGATCCCCATCTGGAGCCGTTGTTCGGAGGGTTGATGCATGTGCGGCCGACGGAGATTGGGGAGCGGCCGATGGATACGGGACCTTTGGGCCCATGGCGTCTTGTAGGAGACGTGAACGCAATCCTCGATTTTCGCTATGTCGTCGACGAACGCTTGCACTGGTGGTTCGACCATCACCGAAGCGCCTTCGAGAGCGATGAGGCCAGAAGGCACTTCGAAGCCGACGAGACCGGCAAGAAGTACTTCGATCCCAGCGCTCCTTCCTGCACTGGGCTTCTCTCTCGGATGCTAGCCAGGGACCATGGTTTCGATGCATCGGCGTTCTCCGAGCTGCTTCATTGGGCGGAGATCATCGATTCGGCACGGTTCTCCGATCCGAAGATGGCCGTGGAGCTGACCGAGCCCGCCCTTCGCTTGATGACCTGGATCGAGAGCAGCACTGTCTTCAAGGAGCGTGAGACACTAATTCCGCTCATGCTGAAGAAGCCTCTCTTTGAGCTGGCCCGTTTGCCCTTCGTTTCATCGGCTCTGGAGCCCATCCTCGAACGGCATTGGCAGAACGTCGAGGCGATGCGCTCCCGTCATAGGCGTGAGGGGGACGTTGTTTGGTGTGATCTGACCGACAGGGTGGTCGACGCCGTAAACAAGTTCATTCCTTATTATCTTCATCCCGACGCTCGTTATGCCGTCGTCGTGACCCGTACGGGGAGCCGGTCGAAGATCAGCATAGGGTACAGCCCATGGGCTCCTCCAGAGGATCGTCAGCACGACATATCGGTCTTGTGCGAACGCTACGGAGGAGGGGGACACTCGGTTGTGGGCGCCGTGAGTCTACCGGCCGAGGACTCGGATAGAGCCGTAGAGATAGGCCGAGAGCTTGTCCTTACTCTAAATGGAAGTGCTTCTATCCCAGCGAGATGAAGGCATCCATCATCAACGGATCGAAGGCTCGTTCGATATTGCGCGCCTTGGGATCCACAAGACCGCTATCGAAGCAGTAGCGTCCTTGCTTGGCGCGCAGCAGGTCGACGAAGGCATCGGTGCCCTTGGAACCTCGGGTTCGCGCTCCCGTGATCTCCCCTCCGGCGAACGCTATGGTGCCCGGCACTCCAGAGAGGGTGAGCGTGCCCGTAACTCGGCGTTGGTGGAGGAACTGGAGCATCGCGAAGAGCGACTCCTGATCGAACTGACCCGCGACTCCGCCCTCCACGGGGTTTCTCTCGGCGAGGTTGACCCGAATCGTGTCGAGAAGATCGTCGTCGCTGATATCGCGGTCCATGATCTCGTCTGCGCCGACGGCGGAGGCCGTCGTTCTATCGTCGCTGGTGAGATCGTTCTTGAAAAGGAGGATTCTGATTACCTCTGGTGGTATGTCC
>SKWY01000488.1 GCA_007128675.1 Deltaproteobacteria bacterium
GCAAATTCCTTGGCAGCCGATCTTCACCGATCGTCCTTCGCGGACATTCGCCGGGACGCTGCAATGCCTCCTCGCCCGAGATGGAGACGGGATCGAAGAGGATGTGGCGCTCATCCAGGATCTCGACCCATGCCTTGTCCCCTTCGGGAAGAGCACAGATCTGTTCGACCCGATCGGTCAGCCGATGCCTGCCAAGCTCCTCGCCGGTACCAAGGTCCAAGATCCGAAGCACGTTGCCGCCATCGGAGACCACGACGCGGTCATTGAGGGCCTCGAACTTAATCGCTCGATAGGCATCGGAATAGGTGCCGAGGTTGGGGGTCCGCCAGCGCTCCTCCAGCGTCGCCGAATCGAAGACTCGTATGGAGAGCTGTCCGTCATCGTTGAAATCGCGAACTCGCCCAAGGAAGTGCTCCTTGCCGTCTATCTCCACGATGGCCGGAGCGCCGCCGACGCGGTCCCAGCCCAAACGCTCGCCCCTCTGCGCCAGTATCGAGCGGTGCTGGCTGCCCGGAGACGACAACTGTCCATCGGACCCCCGACTGACGAATAGAAGGGCACCTCCGGCACCCACCAAGATCAACACCGCCATCAGCACCAATAGGGAGCCACCGCCACCGCTCGAGACTTCTTCTAACTCCACGCTTTCGACACTCGAATCCGCATCCGCATCGGCCTCATTGCTCTTGTTCGTCTCTGGTGGCGAAGCAGTTTCGAGCCGGAAGCTATGTCCGCAGTAGGTGCAAGAATAGATACCGTCCTCGCACTTGGAAGGAATCTTGGCTCCACATTTGTCACAAGTGAGCGAGAGCGGGACGCGGCGCATGTTTCCTCTCCTTATTCAGCTCCTGACTCCGGTTGATACTCCGAACCAATCCCGATGTTCTGATGAATGCTTCCGCAGTTGACCACCGAAATCATCCCCAATAGACCACGGGCTCGCTCGAAGGAGTAAGGACATCGCAAGAAGGCTCCGCGGTCAATAGAGATTTCGGGCTTGATTGCCCCAGCACATCTCTATGCCGTCAGCCTCGCGAATACCGCAGGTGTAATCGGCACCGGCGCTTATGCTCTTGAAGGCAACGCCGGCCGGTGGAGTGGATTGGCCATATAGATCTCCCCCCCAACACCGCGCGTCGCCATCCTCGCGAAGGCCACAAACGTGACCATTGCCTGCGCTAATGCTCACGAAGACTGCTCCGATTGGCGGTTCATATGGGCTCCCAAAAGGGCTGGTCCCCCAACACCGCGTTTCACCGTCCTCGCGAATACCACAAGTGTGGCTGCCGCCCGCACTGATGCTTTCGAAGACCATCTCAAGCGGAGGGGAGGATTGACCGGTTTCGTCGTCTCCCCAGCACACCGCAATCCCATCGTTGGAAATACCGCAGGTGTGCCTACCACCGGCGCTCACTCTTTCGAAGTCTACTCCGGTCGGTGGATCGGACTCACCGTGCTCGTTGGACCCCCAGCACTCCGCGCCTCCGTCCTCGCGAATTGCGCACGTGTGACTGCCGCCCGCGCCTATGCTTCGGAGTACTAAGCCGGTCGGCGGATGCGTTTCGCCGTGACTATCATAGCCCCAACACAGCACCTCACCGTCGTCGTCAAGGCCACAGGCGTGGTTGCCGCCCGCGCTCATGACGCGAAAGGCCACTCCAGTCGGGGGCCTATTATAGCCGTAATCGCTGCGCCCCCAGCACTCTATCTCCCCATCCTCGCGTATGCCGCAGGTGTGCTCGTTGCCCGCGCTGATACTCTCGAACGTTCGCCCGGTCGGCGGACTGGCTCGCCCGTGGTAGTCATTTCCCCAACACACCGCTTTGCCATCTTCGAGGATGCCGCAGGTGTGGACAGTGCCCGCGCTTATGGTTTCGACTATTATCCCAGGTGGTGGATCGGCGCAGCCGTCATTGTTACGGCCCCAGCACAGCACCTCACCGTCATCGCGCACTCCGCAGGTGTGCGCCTCCCCAACGCTCACGCTCTGGAAAGCCACATCGGGCGGCGGAGTGGCCTGGCCATCGTATCCCCATCCCCAACACAGCGCCTCACCACCCTCGCGGATACCACAGGTGTGCCTATGGCCCGCGCTGATATGCTCGAAGGGTTCCCCCGCCGGCGGAGTCGATTGGCCGTAACTGTTTGTTCCCCAACATTCCGCCTCTCCATCATCGCGAATACCGCATGTGTGCCTTACGCCCGCGCTTATCGCTTCGAAGAGAACTCCCTCCGGTGGAGTGGCTTGGCCAGCCGAGTTGTCTCCCCAGCACTCTAGTCCTTGATCATCGCGAATTCCGCAAGTGTGGCTCCCGCCCGCGCTTACCTTATCGAAGACGATCCCAGCTGGGGGAACGGATTGCTCTCTATGGTTACTGCCCCAGCACTTCACTTCTCCATCGAGGAGTAAGCCGCAAGTGTGGTCACCGCCGGCGCTTACGCTCGAGAAGGACAGTCCAGCGGGCGGAGTAGACTGACCGTAGCTGTCGTTTCCCCAGCACTGCGCCTCTCGATCCTCACGAATGCCACAAGTATGCTCGTCACCCGCGCTTATCCCTACCATTCTTACTTCGACATCGTCTGAGCCCGGTGTCGCGGAGCACATATTCTCCGAGCAGTAAGGCGAGCAGCATTCCGAGGGGTGCGTGCATTGAGCGCCGTCTTGCAAGCATTCGTCATTGGAGGGAGTCGCCGAGCAAACCCCGTCGTTGCAGTAGGACGAGCAGCATTCCGTAGGACTTGCACAGTCTCGACCGTTCTCGAAACAAGGCACATCGGTAGGTGCGCAAATATTGTCGACGCAAAAGTCTCCGCAGCATTCGGATGCATCGGCACACTGCTCTCCGTGAGCCAAGCACTCCGGTTCGTCGGGCATTTCGGAGCAATGCCCGTCGCTACAGAAGAGAGAGCAGCACTCTTCGGATCCGGAACACTGCTCGCCATTTGGAATACAAGCTTCATCGGCCGGCACGCAGAAACCATCGACGCATGTAACAGAGCAGCAGTCGTTCGCTGATTGGCACTCATCTCCATCAGCCACACAGGTGCTTCCACCAGAGTCTCTGTCGCAACCGGCGCCTAGTAGAGGCGCGGATAGAAAGAGCAAGATGGCGGCCGGTAAAGCGAAACCCCTAGAAGCGGTGAATGCAAGCTCTTTGCGGGCTGGAAACAAATCGGTTGAAGCTCGCCTCTTGATGACGAAGGAGGAGAGCAGATCAAAGGGGCTAGTATGATTCATGGATTCCGACTTTCACTGGCTTGATGAAAATTGCTTCCTGCGGGCCGACAGTGTTGCCGGCCAGGCACGAACCTCGCTTCGCCCACAAGCAGGGATCGCTCGTGAGCCCTCGCCTTCCCGAAAGGCCGTCCACTCTATGCCAAGCTTACGCATGCGGGCCCGAAGAGTGTGTGGGTTGATTCTCAAAATCCTTGCGGCTCCATTTGGTCCTTCGATTCTGCCGCTGGTCGCCATGAGTGCACGCTCAATATGGGCACGCATGGCCACATCCAGCGGCTCGATTCTCGGGATTGCTATTTCTCCGTCTCCAGAAGAGGTATCTCTATGCGCGGATTGCTCGGTCGAGGTACCCAGGGATTCGGCGACAGCCAATCGCTCACCGTCGCCAAGAATCGCCGCTCTGTCGATGACCGACGCAAGCTCCCGTATGTTTCCCGGCCAGGAGTATTCTGCAAGCAGCTTCAGATCTTGTGGAGTAGGCGCACAGTAACGAAGCCCGAACCGCCGGGCAGCTCGCTCGGCGAAATGGCTAGCCAAGACCGGAAGATCACCTTTGCGGTCCCGCAACGGGGGGAGAAGAATGGGGAAGCTAAAGATCCGATACCAAAGATCCTCTCGAAAGCGACCGGCTTGTACCCTTGCGGGAAGATCCCGATGAGTGGCCGCAACGATTCGCACATCCACCTTGATTGATCTCTCGCCGCCGACTCGCTCCAGGCTACCCTCCTGAAGCACTCGTAGAAGCCGGACTTGAGCGGCCAAGGGCAACTCTGCGACCTCGTCCAGGAGCAACGTGCCATCGTTGGCTCTCTCGAACCAGCCCCTGACCGTGCTCGTGGCCCCCGTAAAAGCACCCCGCTCATGGCCAAAGAGCTGCGAGTCGACAAGCTCGCTGGGAATCGCCCCGCAGTTCACTCGGATGAAGGGGCCACCGGCCCGTGGTGAACGGCTGTGGATGGCACGGGCGATTAGCTCCTTCCCGGAACCGGTCTCCCCGAGTAGCAGAACCGGCATGTCGCAGCCAGCTATCAAGTCCACCCGGGACATGACCGCACAGAGACCACCTGAGATGCCGATTATCGTTTCAGCAAGCTCCTCTCGACCAAGCTTGGTCAAAGCGGTCCTCTTGTCCGCCTCCGCTGCACGTTGCCGGGTCTCGAGTTCGACAATCCTTTTGTTGTTTGCGAGCAGCACGGCGAAAGGCTCTGCGAGAGCACCTAGTAGTTCGAGATGGGGCGAACCTCGACGCATCGAATTCACGGGTCGAATAAGGAGGGCTGCGGCAATCTCTTGTTCGCCCACAACCGGAAAGGCGAACCAATTAGAGTCTACCGGCCCACCTAACAATGCGGAAATCAGTCCGGCACCGGCTTCATCGTTGCTGTTCGAGATTGCGTTCGCTTTTATCCAAGAGCGAAATAGCCGCTGGCCCCGCCGAGCCATTGGTGAATGTCGAGTAACCGGCGCCTTTACCCCGGTGCGGCCCCATTCGCCTCTCGTGAGTACACTCCCGCTTCTCGAGTCGACCTCGCACAGTCGAACCATCTCTAGGGGGACCCGCAGTGACACGATACCGGCTATACGATCCAAAGCCGGCTTGATTGCCGTGGAACGAGAAGCCACCTTCCAGACCTCGAGGGCCGTCTCCTGAAGCATTTGATCCGAGACCATTGCCGGCACATATCACAGCCCGCCAGCATATAAAAAGGTCTGGACCATCATATTTCCTGGCCCAGGCAGCTGCCCTCTCGGTCGTCCCCAACAAATCCAGACATTTGGACCACAAAGCGGGACGGACCGAACCATGCAAGTGGAATGTACGCCTCCGGTAAGCAGTCGGTCCGCACCAATGGTCGGGCCGGCTGCAAGCCGGAGGCCCATCCCGCTTGTCCGAGTCTGGCGGGCACCTGCCTCATCCAAACATCCCCAACCTCTGGGCGCCGCTGAAGCTGGCTGAAGAGGGTGAAGAAATATCCGTGCGAAACAATGGAAATAGGAGGCCGAGCTGCGCATGCGCGCTCCTTCTGGCTTGTTTGGCGATGTCATGCGCAAACGATGCCTGCGCGCCATATGGGCCTCGGGCTGGCGATTCGATCACCATCCTGAACGCATCGTACGATCCTACCCGGGAACTCTATCGCGAAGTGAACGCAGCCTTTAGGGAGCATTGGCTCGAGCGAACCGGGCAGACGGTACATGTACAGCAGTCGCACGGCGGTTCCGGAAGTCAGTCGAGAGCCGTCATCGATGGCCTGGATGCCGATGTGGTGACCCTTGCCCTCGCATACGACATAGACGCCATCGCCACACATTCAGGATTGCTCCCAAAGGATTGGCGAGAACGACTACCCCATGGCAGCGCACCCTACACATCCACCTTGGCATTCCTCGTGCGAAGCGGGAACCCGAAGAACATCCGCACGTGGAGCGATCTTGCACGGGAGGACGTCTCGGTCATAACGCCTAATCCCAAGACCTCCGGAGTCGCCCGTTGGAACTATCTTGCGATGTGGGGCTACGCCCTTCGCCACTTCTTGGGCGAGGACTTCACTCAAAAACTCGGCGATCCCAAGCACGCCGAGGCAGTGAGCCGAGCACAAAGAGAGGCCAGCAGCTTCGTCGCGTCGGTCTATCGAAACGTCCCTGTGCTCGATCGTGCAGCACGAGGTGCCACCAGCACCTTCGTTCACCGGCGAATTGGTGATGTTCTGATTAATTGGGAGAACGAGATACTCCTGGGAGTCAAGGAGTTCGAAGGGGCGGAGATGGAAATCATCGTGCCCGATTTCAGTATCCGTGCTGAACCGGTCGTGGCGCTAATCGACCGCAACGTGGACCGCCGAGGAACACGAGAGGCGGCAACTGCATACCTGGAGTTCCTCTACTCCGATCCAGCCCAAGAGATCGCCGCCCAAAACTACTACCGGCCCATAGACCGGGAGGCCTTGGCTCGCCACTCCGAGGTCTTCGAGAATATTGAACTCTTCTCTGTAGATGAAGTGTTTGGGGGCTGGCAAAACGCTCACGGAGACCACTTCGCCGATGGCGCCAGCTTCGATCGAATCTACAACCCGTGACAGTGCATTCCCATCTTCGTCTTGCACCCAGGCAACGATCCTCAGAGGGGCGTCAGGCTCCTTGAACCCGAATCGAATGGAGACTACGCGGCGCAAGTCGTTGCTTCCGCCTGCCCCCGGCCCCTTGCCCGGTTTTGGTCTCACTATGGGGATGACGCTCTTCTACATAGGGCTCATGGTGATAATCCCACTAGCGGGCCTCGTATTGTTCACCACCCGCATGTCGTTTGCTGAGTTCTACACCAAGGCCATTGCCGATCCGCGAGTCCTGGCTTCCTACCGCCTCAGTTTCGGAGCCTCTCTACTTGCAGCCAGCATAAACGGCGTATTCGGTTTCGTCGTCGCTTGGGTGCTCGTTCGTTACCGTTTCGTTGGCCGCAAGGTCATGGACGCTATCGTCGACCTACCCTTCGCCTTGCCCACCGCGGTTTCGGGAATTGCCCTGACCACCCTGTATGCCAGCACCGGCTTGATCGGGAGGCTCTTCGAGCCCTTCGGAATCTCCATTGCCTACGCATGGCCTGGAATCGTCATCGCCTTGACCCTGGTCGGCCTCCCCTTCGTCGTGCGGACACTGCAGCCCGCACTCGAGAGTTTGGACAAAGAGGTCGAGGAGTCCTCTGCTTCCCTGGGGGCATCGAGAGGCCAGACCTTCATTCGAGTCATTCTTCCCAGCGTGATGCCCGCGCTGCTCACGGGAATCGCGTTGGCATTTGCCAGAGCCCTTGGTGAGTTCGGATCTGTCTACTTCATCGCCGGCAACATGCCAATGAAGACCGAGATTGCGCCGCTCATCATCGTCATGAAGCTAGAACAATTCGACTATACGGGTGCAACCGCCATCGGCGTCGTCATGCTGGCAGCAGCCTTCCTCATGCTGTTACTCATCAATCTGCTTCAGCGTTGGAGCAGAAAACACACGGAGCGCTGAGGAGAAATGCTCGAAGTCGACACCAAAGAAAACCATGACTCGTTCGGAGGAGATCCCCTGACCGAGCCGCCCTGGATACGCGCTCTCCTCCTAACCCTTGCCCTCCTTTTTCTGACCTTGTTTCTCATTCTTCCGTTGATACTCTTGTTCTACTATGCCCTCCGCGGAGGGCTTGCGGCGTATATTGCCTCGATCACCGATCCGGACGCTCTTTCCGCCATCCGACTTACCCTTCTGGTAGCGATTATTGTAGTTCCAATAAATA
>SKWY01000428.1 GCA_007128675.1 Deltaproteobacteria bacterium
TCCAGATCGGAGTGGTCGCCGTGCCAGACGAGAAGCTCGATCTGGGTGCTCCCTTCTTCGATGCCATAGATGTGTACATGGTCGCCGTGGAAGATATTGTCGCGACCCGTGTCGATGATTCCCGTTGGAGCTCCCGGGGCCAATGCGTATCGTGCCTCGTAGTGATCATCCTCGGCGATGATGTCGTCGCCATCCTCGCACAACGCCCTTACCCCGAGGGAGATCCGCTCTCCACGAGGGATCCGTGGCAGCTCGCTGCCAGCCGTCCAACCATCTTCCACGGTCCAGGTTGCTACGGTGGGTCGGTCGGTTTGGCCCCTGTCCACTACCTCGAGTCGATCTATGTGGACGTGATGGTGGTCGTTGTTGTGGCCGTTGTGATCATCATCGTCTCCGCAAGCCGATGAAAATGCGAGCAGAGTGGCGGATGCGAGCACTATGATTATGCGAGTCATGTATTTCTCCTTTTTAGTATCAGTGATTTTTGAAACTTCAAAGTCTCGAGAAATTCCGTCGAAGGATTGAAAGTCGTTCAACTGCCTTTCTCATGTGGTCTTGAATTGCCGGTTTTCGTGCTCAGCGTTCTCTTCGGATGACATTCGCCTCGATACGCGAGGCTTCCATATTCTCGAGGAAGAGAACGGCTGCTTCAGGGACGAGTCTGTCCGCGGGATCGAGCGTGACTCGGATCTCTTCATTGTCCTGCAGAGCGTCGAGGGGCAGGCCGTCCAAGATCGAGGGATGAACAAGAAGAATTAGGTCGAGGTTGACCAGGGGAGGGTGGCCCCTATCGAAGATGATGGGCTCATCGATGTGGCTGACTATCGAGCTGTCGCAAGCGGCGACATCTATGAAGAGCGGAACCGTCTCCTCCTCGAGTCGGTTGTCGGGCATGCGATCTCGCGCCACCCCCTCGAGCAAGACTCTTTCGAGGTCGACGGCAAGCATATTGGCAAGACTCTTACCGACAAGACAGCTGGGCGAACAGTCGACAAGGGGCCTGCTTCCTTCGTCAGAAAGCGGCTCGAGGACGTCATCGACTGGGAAGGTGAGAAGGGTTCTTGGACCTGCCGGTCCACCGCCGAGGATGATGGCTGCCTCTTCGAAGGATACCAAGTCACCGTCGGGTGTGTGGCAGTGGTCTCCGTGGCAGAGCCAGCCAGGGGGTGGACTGGTGGGATCGAAAGCTTCACTGGCGCCGGCTTTGCCGGTGGTGTCAATGAGCCTGATCCCGGAAACCTGGATTTCTAGAGCGTCTAGACGTACCTCGTAAGAACCGACTGGTTGAAGCCAGCCCTCCTCGTTGATTCGGCCTCGGTCTTCGAACTCCACAGAGAGAGTTCCATCAACATCTCCGAATGCCACTCCGGGCTCGAGCGCGCAGCCTTGGGAGACTGCCAGCAAAGCGGGCGCCGCGAGTAGTGCGCGACACAGGTTCATTTGTGTGCCTCCTCGGGGAGACCACGTTCTATGGCCCTTGCCAGATCACGTAGGATGTGATCGATATGATCGAGGTAGCTCTCACCTCGTCTGAAATCGGTACCCCCTGGGAGAGCCAGCACCGGTACTCCCGCACGCTCGCCAAGGAGCCTCGCGGTGGCGTCTGGGTAGTATGACTCGAGCAGAATCAAAGCGGGAGGATCGGCGCGCATCCTGGCGAGCAGCCTCGCGACGTGGGATGGTGAAGGCGGAATTCCAGGCTTGGGCTCAATGGTTCCCATCTCCTCGAGGCCAAGCCAGCTCAAGAGGTAGCCCCAAGACTTGTGATAGGTGACGACTTTCTTGCCTTCATGCTCTTTGAACAGGCGCTCCCACCGACCGATACGCTGACGCGCCTCGGCCTCGAATGTCGCGAGACGTGCCCGGTAGTGCTCGGCATGCTCGGGGTCTATCCGAATGAGCCTGTTGGATATCGCCCTCGCCACCAAGAGAGCCTGGTTGGGGTCGTGGAGGTAGTGTGGATTGCCGGCCGGATGAATATCGCCCATCGATCTGTCCACGGGAGCCGTCGGTACATCTCGGACTTCGACGTAGGCCCCAGCGTCGAGATGGCCCGGCTTGCCGGGCTGGATGCGAGGGTTCCGTGATCCCGTCATCAAGGTCGGGAGCCACCCGACCTCGAGATCGAGGCCCACCAGGATCAATAAGTCGGCTCGGTTGAGGAGCAGCGCCATGTTTGGTCGGGCGTCGACGAAGTGAGCGTCCTGTGTCGGGAGCGCAAGGCTCCTCACTGAAACGCGATCGCCTCCTACAGCCTCCGCCAGCGCCGCGAGATCCGGGACGGTTGTTACTACTCGGATCTCCCCGCCCCAGGCTTGGCCGGGAAGGAAGGTTGCCGCAAGCAGCAGCGAAAGAAGAATCAAACGGTATCTCATGTCAGTGTCTCCTGCTCTCTTGCATCTCTAGAACGGATGTGCGGCGTGAGCTCCGACGCCGAACTCGACGGCGAAAAAAGCCGAATGAACGGCGGTATCGAACCAGTCGGCCTCGTCTCGGGCTATCTGTAGGCGCAGCCTCGAGAACTCAGTCGGTCGGAATGTGAGCACCGCGCTATGACGCTGGCGGTCGCTACTCCACTCGGGATCCAGGGGATCGTCCTCTACTCCCGTGACCAGCTCCGAGCGAATCCCTGTCTCCCAGCGCGTAGCGAAGCGAAAGACGGCCTGAGCGTACCCACCATAGTCGACCAGCAGGTCGTCCGGCACCTGACGGCGCCGGTTCCAGGCCTCCGCCTGAAGCACTGCGTGGCGATCATCGCGGCCATGGGTGATCGGACGCCAACGAAGGTAGACGTCAGCGGCGAATATGTCTGTTCGGTTGTAGGGCCCTGTAGGGTTTGGACCGGTCATACCGGTCGCTCCGAGCATGAGGGAGAGGTTGTCCGAGAGCGGGAAGAACTGGCGAAGCGCCAGCATGTTCTGAAAATCCAGGGGGCTCTCGACGGGCATTGCGTCGCCGCCCCAGAAGGAGCGAGCCGTCGAGGCGCCGCGGCCATCGTTGATGCTCCAGATCGTCTCCACGTACCAGGGGAGGGGAGCGAGCCAAGAGACCTCTAGACCAAGCCCTCTATTGTTTTCACCACCGAACATCTTTCCGAGGACGAGGGGCTGATCCTCGAAGAGCCAGTCATGGGGATGGGTCGGATTGATTCTCCCGGCACGGGTCAGGAAGTGGCCGATGCGCGCCTGGAGGCTGAAGGGCAGCGCCAGCGTGGTGGCGTATGCCTCCTCGATCTCCACGCCGAAAAGAGAAAAGACGACGAAGGTATCGAAGCGGAAGTAAGGATCAACGCTGCTGGAGACGGCTAGCTCTAGCTGCTGGAAGTTGAAGCCCGTCTCGAGGGGATCGTGAGCGCCGGTTTGTCTGGGCTCTGCCGAGAAAGCGGCGAAGGCCGCATTGAAGATGAAAGAGATCTCTGGATTCATCGAGCTGGCTGGTGGCGCAGCTCGGGGGATTGTTTGGGTCGCCAGGGGGCGTTCTTCGATTAATCCTTCGAAGTCTTCGTCTGGGGGATGATCGAGCTCTAGGGCCCGCTCGATCTCTGCCATATCCTCGGGACAAAAGCCTTTTGGAGCTGGAGCCTTGGTATCGTCTTTGGGCGGGATAGGCGGCTCCTCGAAGACTTGCGAGCCAGCGGTCGACGGCTCCTGGGGAGGGGATGCGTCAGGCGATTTATCGCCGAGAAGAGACGAACCATCCTGTTCGTGCGATGGCGAGGAATCATCCGAGCCGGCCTCCTCTTCTGGGGTTTGCGGCTCGTCGCCCTTCTTGGAATCGACAACTTGGGCTCGATGCTCGGGCTCTAAAACCTCGAGCGCAGGTTGCCCCGAGGATGCCTTATCGGCTTGGACTTCGACCGATCCATCTTCTGGTTTTTCGGCGCTGGTCGCGCTTGCGACCGGAGTTGCTACCCATAAAATAGCTGAAGCGATGAAGAGTGCTCTCACGAGAATGACTCCTCTTTTGCAAAAATCTCTCGGCGGGCTCATCTTGGTCTGCTTCCGATCAAGGGAAGAAGATGTGAGCCCGCCGCTAGGCTCGATTTGGTGGGTGCGCGAAGCCATCTCTTTGGCGGGGAGCGTCTTTCAATACATGAACGCACCAGCCACCAAGAGAGGGGACGAAGCTCACCGCGGATGCCAAGGGCAAGGAAGAACGGGAAGAGACATCCCTCGAAGCGCGCAACATCGAGGAGTCGATGTCATCAGGCGACCTAGTCGTCTGTACTCCCTTTTTACGATACGTAGGGAGGCCCGTGCTTTGGCGCCTTGCTCAGGACGTCTGCTGATCGACAGAAGCGCTCAATGCTGGGACAAACGGTCTTCTCACCGGCCGCGATCGTGCTCGAACTTATCGGTCCGGCGAGCTTTCCCCGCATGGCTTTGAGGACACCGCACTCTTCTGCATCGAAGCTTGTTGGCCCAGTTGCATCCCAGATCGCGGCGTCCGTTTCATCCGAGGCTCCAACGGGCTCTCCGTGCGGATCCACGTGGACGATATGTTGATGAGCTTCACACCAGGCATGACGGTGCGTTTGCGTCAGCAAATGAAAGACGCTTGCGACCGGATCGACGCATAAGAGCAGCGCGATGATTCCAGCCAGCAGGGGCGCTTTCTGCCGCGAATACTTCATTGTCCTGACGCATCTAGCAGATGAAGTCGTTACATGCAACGGACGCAAACCTGACCCAAATCGTCGGGTATCAGACGTCGCCCTCGCTCCGCGGACAAACTCATCGCGCTCGCAAAGCAGCGAGCGAGAGCGCGGACGGGGCGAGCGGGGGAGAAGCGGCTAACGTGGTGCGGTGATGCGAGGCGAGTAGCCCTTTCCCGCATAATGGGACTTGCCGCTGCATGGTCGTGAATACACCTCGAAATGTGCTCCCAGCTCGATGCCAACGCCTCGGGGAAGCTCGATGACGACTTGCCCTGCTTGGACTGGAGCAGCAGGCCGGGTAACCTACTACAGCCTGCAAGCCAAGAGTTCCAAGTGCTCGAGAGGTTATGGATGTCCGACGATACGAATAGCAATGGTGGCCGGGCTGAAGCTTCGACTGAAGGAGACCACTGCGCCCGGCCCGATCTCGTCACCAAAAACCTTTTGCGGATGTTGGAGGATGGGCCTCTTGTCTCGGTCAAGGAGAATGAAGAGGGCGCTTTCGAGCTTTGCACTGCGGTTATTCGCGCACAGGCCCCGGTTGATGTTGTTTGGGGCGTGCTGGGTGATTTCGAAAGCTATCGCGACTTCATCCCGAGGGTGAAGCGAGCCGATGTGACGCAACGTTCCGAGACCTCGGCCGTAGTGGCGTTGGAACTCGACACCCCAGTATACAACACGAAGTATGCGATGGCCTATGAGCTATGTGAGGCGGAGCGGAAGATGATTGTTCGCTGGCACTCCGGCGATCTTCGAGGCACCTACGGCGAGTGGCACCTGGTTCCCGATGGTGAGGCCACGATGCTTTTCTATACGGGCGCTACGCAGAACTTCTCGCGTGTCATCAAGGCGTTCGAGGACGATAAGCAGACGATCACCGTTGCGGTCAACGTCTCCTCCGCCATGGCGATGGTGCGGGCGATGAAGGATAGGAGCGAGAGCATCCATCAGACTAGAAGGCGGTAGGTTTCAAGGCGCCTTGGTCTAGCGCGAGCAAAAGGAAGATGAGCCGGCCTCGAGGTGCGGAGGCGACTAGGATTTCTTCTTGACAGACTAGGGGGAGCAGCAGCATGCTGAAGGCAACTTGAGAACGCTTCGCATTTGCACGCGCTGTTTTTCGGAATACGAAAAGCCATGCGGACGTCGAAATGGCCATGGTCCCGGCAACGTCGTAGGGAGGAGAGCCCCTGGTGAAAAGAATCGGCTTTTGTGAACCTTCGAGGGTTGGTGCCATGGTGCTGGCATTGGGGATGGCCGGAGGCGCCGTGCAAAAGGCTTCCGCATCGTCTGGAGGAGGCCTATTCGGCACTCCTATCGAGATAGGGATGGGGTTTGACGCCGTTCTCGAGGCTCCGATCGAGGCGCTCGTTGACACCGAGTTCGAGCTGCGTGAAATCGAGCTCAACATCGGAGCACCTGTCGATCCCTACTTCCATCTCATTGCCACGATGGTCTTCGACGAGGACGAGTTCGAGCTCGAGGAAGCTTTCGTTTCGGTTATCCTTCCTCTTAGTTTCAAGCTCCAGTTTGGCCGTGAGATGCTTCCCTTCGGCTACTTGAACAGGCTCCATCCACACGATTTCCCGCAGGTGGACGCTCCTTTCGCCTACGACGAGTTTCTTACCGATCACGGCATGATCGGCAACGGTGGGCACCTGGAGTGGCTCGCTCCCCTGATCAATCCCACGCTCACTCTGAACGCCGGGATATACGACTCGATCCAGCACAGCGTCGGCAGGCGCATGGGCGGCAACCCTTACGTACTGCGTGCCCAGACTTTTATCCAAAGCGGATCGGGACAGCACTCGGTCCTCGCCGGGGCCTCCTACGTAGGCATGCTCGGCGAGAGAGATTATGCGGCGGGGAGGGAGTCGGATCCTCGGGCCAGGGGAAGGATCCAGGATGTGCTCGGCTTCGATATCAAGTATCGCTGGGATATATTCGGTGCACGGTCGGGACGCGGCCTGACCTTGGGGGGCGAGTACCTCTTCGTCGACTACGACAGAAACCCCGAGCACGAAATCTACGACCCGGATACCGGAGGCGATCCCACCCTAGATCCAGGTTCGGATCGAGGCTTCTTCGCATACGCCCACTGGGACTTCGACAGGTTCTGGGGTCTTGGCTATCGCTACGATCACTCCGACGTGCTCTTCTCCAGCCTGGAAGAAGACGCATGGAGCATGGGTCATACGATATATGCCCAGTGGTGGGGTACGGAGTTCTCCCGGCTGCGGCTTCAGTACCAGCTTCGCGACACCCGGTGGGGGGATGGCGAGCGCGGGCTAGAGCACCTGGCAACTCTTCAAGGAACCTTTTTCATCGGTTGGCATCCTCCCCATCGCTTCTGAATGAGGGCTACGAACGCGCGGACAAGGCCTCTTTTGGATTAGACGAAAGGAAAGAAGATGAAGATTCTAGCTCGACTGCTAGCGGCGCTTGCCTGCACCCTCTCGTTCTCGGCCGCCGAGGCCAGCGTCCGAGTAGTGACCACGACCACCGACTTGGCCTCGCTGGTCGAGCTGATAGGTAAGGAGAAGGTTCGGGTGACCTCTTTGTCGCGTCCAATGCAAGACCCCCATTACCTGAATGCCACACCGGGCATGGTGATGAGGATCTCGCGCAGTCAGCTCTTCGTAATGAACGGCTTGGAGCTGGAGGTGGGGTGGATCCCAGAGGTTCTGCGAGAGACCAGAAACCGGAACGTTCGGCCGGGAGGCAAGGGCCATGTCGACGCATCGGAAGGCCTCGAGCCCATCCAGGTCCCCGAGCGGATCCACCGCGACCAGGGAGATGTGCATCCGTCCGGAAACCCTCACTACA
>SKWY01000171.1 GCA_007128675.1 Deltaproteobacteria bacterium
GACTGCACGGACCTAGATTGCGGGCCCGATCCTGTCTGCGGAGAGAGCTGTGGAAGCTGCGGGGACGATGAGCAATGCGATGAAGGCGTGTGCGTATGTGCGCCAGACTGTACGGACCTAGATTGCGGGCCCGATCCCGTCTGCGGAGAGAGCTGCGGAAGCTGCGAAGAGGGCTGGGACTGCGATGAAGGCGTATGCGTCTGCGTGCCAGACTGCACGGACCTAGATTGCGGGCCCGATCCTGTCTGCGGAGAGAGCTGCGGAAGCTGCGGGGACGATGAGCAATGCGATGAAGGCGTGTGCGTATGTGCGCCAGACTGTACGGGCCTAGAGTGCGGCCCCGATCCCGTCTGCGGCGAGAGCTGCGGAAGCTGCGAAGAGGGCTGGGACTGTGAGGAAGGCGTGTGCGTATGTGCGCCTGACTGTACGGGCCTAGATTGCGGGCCCGATCCTGTCTGCGGAGAGAGCTGCGGAAGCTGCGAAGAGGGCTGGGACTGTGAGGAAGGCGTGTGCGTATGTGCGCCAGACTGTACGGGCCTAGAGTGCGGCCCCGATCCCGTCTGCGGAGAGAGCTGTGGAAGCTGCGAAGAGGGCTGGGACTGCGATGAAGGCGTATGCGTCTGCGTGCCAGACTGCGCGGACCTAGAGTGCGGCCCCGATCCTGTCTGCGGAGAGAGCTGTGGAAGCTGCGAAGACGGTTGGGACTGTGAGGAAGGCGTGTGCGTAGCTCCGGAGTGTATCGACGACCATTACGAAGGCAACGACTCCATGGCGACCGCGGCACAGATTACGCTTCCCTTGGAAGAAGAGGAGTTGATGCTTTGCGGTCCGAACGCGCAGGACTGGTTTGCCTTCGACCTCGGGGCAGGGCAGACCCACTCCTTCACCGCCATATTTACACATGCAGATGGCGATATCGATATTGCTCTGCTCGACAGCAACGGGAGCCAGGTGGAGTCCTCCACATCCACAACGGACAACGAGTACATCAACTATACTGTGCCTCCGGGTGAAGGCGGTGCTCACTATCTGCGGGTTTATCATTTCACGACTGACATAATCTCTCAGTCCTACGCCTTATCGATTTCCATGACTCACGATCTGACTATCTCCTCGACAACAGGAGGTTCGACTCAACCCTCCGAAGGAGTACATACTTATCAGTATGGAGATCCCGTAGTTGTAACCGCATATCCTGATGCGGGTTATCAGTTTGTTAGCTGGTCAGGCGATTGCTGGGGTTCTGGAGATTGTGAGGTTGTGATGGACGACGACAAGAGCGTCCACGCAACTTTTGAAGAGGGAGGACATATTTTCGGGGCCGATCCCGCTTCGCTACCTGGGGTAGATTTCTTCAGTGGCGACCCGGAAACGGGAATGATGGTTTTCAAGACGGTGGGTTCATACTCGATTGATGTTCATTCATCCGGAGAAGTAGAGGTATTGGTCGTTGCCGGAGGCGGCGGTGGAGGCAGTGCTCATGCTCTCACGAGCTGGGTTACCGCTGGAGGAGGGGGAGGCGCCGGTGGGCTTTTGTATGATGACAGTTTTTCGGTGTATGAGGGTCAGATCCAAGTCGTGGTGGGTGCTGGAGGCGAGGGTAGCCCAGAGAGAGAGATTCCCGCTGAAGAAGGAGGGGATTCGAGGTTCGACAGCATTGTCGCTATTGGAGGAGGTGGGGGCGGCAGACCGGGAACCCAAGATGGCTATCCCGGTAGCTCGGGAGGGTCCGGTGGAGGCGGTGGGTGCAGCAACACATCCACCAACCCTGGGCAGCCCGGCGTACCAGGACAGGGACATGCAGGCGCAGATCCTCCATCGGGCAGCAGTGGACCCGGTGGCGGAGGGGGCGGGGCAGGCTCCGCTGGTAACGGTAGCTCCGGAGGAAGCGGCCTGCAGTTCTTTGGTAACTATACCTATGCTAGGGGCGGGGATGCGAGCATCTCGATAGGAACCGGCTCCGATGCCGTTGACTATGGGTGGGGTGGCGAGGGCGCTAGAGGAGATGGCGAGGGAATATGGCCTGGGGGACGAGGCTATCAGGGCATCGTTATCGTGCGTTGGGGAGGGTACTCTCTGATGTACGAGCCCTGATGGTAGACCTTGTACAAGGCAAGTGCGCTGCGTCGAACAGAGGCACAGCCAGGGCCACGCCGGAAAGGTACGCCGGCGCGGCCTTGCTGCTAGGATTAGGCTCGCCGCAATGACTGCGAAAAGGACACGCATTCGGCTCGACCAGGGTCGAGTACCCGAACGCGGACAGCACCATGGACATGGATGCCGAGCAATGGCATTTAGCGGGACGGTTCAAACCTAGTTATTTCGGAGGGGTTATGCTGATTCTTGCGGTAGCTGGCTGGGGTATGGGTACTGCCTTGTCTTTCGTAAATGAACGCAGACTACTCGGAAGCATTTCCCTGTTGCTCGGAGTGGGCGCGCTCGTGGGTATCTATGTGTTTGGAATTGGCTATATCGGCGTCATCGTGTTGGCTGTCTTGGCGGTAGTAACCTTACTATTTGCCAAGTTTGACGCTCCTTAGCCGTACCCTTCCAGAAGGAACTCTACCTCTGCAGAAGACGAAATCCGAACGACTTCACGGAGGATACTCTTTTGTTCTGTGGCCCCGATGACGTTCTCGCGCTCTTTTGATTAGCGCTCGCGTACTGGCCTAGGAAGCAATGCAGATCCCAAACTCCGTGCCCAGCTCGAAGGAAGCGCCACAGTAGCTGCCGGATCCACATGAGCCTGGCTCATGTTGCGCTGTATCGGGGTCGCAGAGTCTCCTGCAGTATCTAGCCGTTTGTTCCAGGTGGCAGTGCATGCCTGGAGCACAGTCCCATGGTTCCGTGCACAGGTCTCCTTCACGCGCAAAGCCAGCCAACATGCAGAAGGAGTACTCCTCTTCCACATGGTAGTAGCATCCAAGCCCGCTCGTGCAGTCCTGGTCGATTGGTGAGCAAGGAGAGCTGCATAGTGGTTCGAGACCCTCGAAATCAAGACAAACCTCATCGGTCTCGCAAACTACACCTCCATGTCCGCCGCAACGGCAGACACCGTCCGTGGGATCGCATGTCATGCCCGCCTCGCAGATTACACCCCGGCAAAGCTCGGCCCCGACACACTCCGCGTCGATCGGAGAGCAGAACTCTTCAGGTTCACAAATAACGCCACCGATACCCCCACATTTGCAGATCCCATCGTCTGGATCGCATGACGTTCCTGCCGGACAGACGACGCCCATACACGAGCCGGCTGTCACGCACTCACCCACGTCCGAGTCACAGATCTCGCCGTCGGCGCAGATCTCTCCGCCAGAACCACCACAGAGGCACTCGCCGTCGGCTGGATCGCACTGCATACCGTTGGGGCAAGCTACTCCATAGCAGAGGTTTGCGACGCATTGCCCTTCCTCGCATCGATACCCGGCCGTGCAGGGAAAGCCGTCTCCGCACCGGCAGTGCCCTGTCGCTGGATCACAGGTTTCTTCACCAACACAGTCCACGTCGATGCAGGGATCCGGCTCGACGCAGCTGCCCATAATAGAATCGCATCGTTCATGCTGCTCACATGTTCGGCCGCCGGAACCGCCGCATTTGCATGTGCCATCGTCAGGATCGCAAGTCAGGCCGTTCTCGCACGAGACGCCATCACAGAGACCTGTTGGACCGTGACAGCGTCCGCTCACAGGATCGCACACCTGTTCGCTCGAGCAGAGTTCGCCGCCAGGTCCACCGCAGCGACACTTCCCATCTATCTCCGAGCAGTACGTCCCAACCGTACAAGCGACCTCCTTGCAAGGGTTCGGATCACCAGCGCATGAGGCCCCTACGAAGAGAAGCAGCAAGCTCACGGCTGCTGCTGGGTGGAGCCTTGATTTGGGGGTCCTTCGGCCATAGGGCAATGCTCGGCCAGCTGCCTTTCGCCAAAGAGACCTTGCCAGCCATAGGGCGCTTATCAGGAGCAAGGCCGCGGCCGACTTGTTTCCACCCGGTGACGCACTACAGCCTTCAAGCTCTAGCACGGGCGGCGCAGGGCCGACACCAATCGAGAGTGCGCGCACCGCTGTTCGGCGCGTCGAGTCCTGGACCTCGAGAATGAACGGGATATCTCGGTGAACCCCGTCATCGGCGGCAAGGCCGTGTATTACTCCTTCATTCTCGTCGAGAGAGAGCCCTTCCGGCAGCGAGCCACCAGCCACTCTCCAGAGGAAAGGAGGCTCTCCCCCGGTTACGGAAAGAGATGCCTCGTAAGGCTCACCGAAGGTGGCTCGTGGAAGGCGCTCCGTGGCGATCGCCATGCCTTGCGCGAAACCGACCGCCAGGCTGAATGAGCTCTCTTTCTCGAGCTGCTCGTCGTCCACAACCTTGATGAAAATATCGAATACCCCGATCTCCTCCGGCACTCCCTCGATGGTTCCATTCGGGTTGAGCACCAAGCCTCTTGGAAGCTGTCCCGTGTCTTCAATCTCCCAGGTGTAAGGCTCCGTGCCGCCGACAGCTTCGATTGAAGTTTCGTATGGCTCGCCAAGCAGCGCCGGGGGGACACCCGTAGTTGTGATACGAAAATGGCCGCTAGGGTAGACTTCGAGCTCGATGTTGCTGCTCTCGCTGGCGCCGTCCGCGCCCGTCACCTCGATGATGAGGTCGTACGTGCCAGGCTCGCTGGGAACGCCAAGAAGTCTTCCATCCTCCGAAAGGCCAAGTCCTGGTGGAGGCGTGAGCCCAGCATGCAGGCTCCAGCCGTAAGGCCGCTCGCCTCCGGCCGCGAGAAGCTGGTGACGGTAATCGAAACCCACGGCCGCTCCCGGCAGCGTCTCTGTGATCATGGTCAGGGGCATTGAGTCCTCATCTATCATGATGACGTAGGTATTCGTGGCGGGCAGATGGTCGCCGCTTCGGACTAGCACCTGAAAAGAAAAGCTCCAGGGCGGCTCGGATGCGGTCGCGTCGTCTGGAAGCCTTGGCCATCCCTCGATCCAGCCGTCCTCGGATAGCGTGAGCCCGGGAGGAAGCTCACCGCCCGATAGCCGCCAGCGGTAGCTGTCGTGGCTGCCCGCAGCTCTCAAAAAGGTGCTGTATGGGCGGCCTACTCTTCCAGACGGCAGTGATTGAGTCATGATTTCTATTTGATCGACAACCACGGCTATGGGCTGACTCGAGGCCATGCTGTAGCCCGAGATGTCTGGGCCCGGGATTTCACCGTCTGGATCCAGGATGATTCCAACGTAGTAGCGCCCCGTGGAAATGCTCTCCGGAATACTGACGCTCGTCGAACGCCAAAGCGAGTCGTGGGACGGCAGCATCAAGCTGTCCTCGTGAAGGAGCAGATCTTGAAGGCTGATGACCTCGTTGGGCGATAGCACAATCCAGTAAGAGGTAAGGACTGCTAGGTTTCCAGTGTTGGAGATCTCGTAAGTCACCTCTAGATTCTCGCCTGGCTCGACCGCTTCGTCGCCAACCTCCAGGCTAGTCACGCGAAGGTTTGGGAGCGGCTCTCCGATGCGAACCGCTACGGGCTCAGCGGCGTTCATGCCGCCTCCGGCATCGGGAACCTCGCCATCCGGGTTCGGGATCAAGGAGAGCCAGTGCTCCTGGCCGGCCTCTAGTGTGTCCGGGATCTCGACAATGACCGAGATTGATTGCGACGCTCCGGGGCCTAGCCCCTGGAGCAAGGAAGCGCGACCTACCTCGACGCCATCGAGGATGAGCGCGGGGCTTGCAGCCATGACAGCCGCCACATCGAAAGGCCCTGACTCCTCACCACCCAGGTTGGCCACGGTGCCGTCTATCTCCGTGGGCACGCCAGAGAACATGGTGCCTGGAGCCCTCACGTTCGATGCGACCAGGTTGGCCATCGTCGAGTAAACGATCCTCTGGCCGGACGGGAAGTCTTCCTGCGAGCAGCTTGGCGTGCAAGAGAGACCCATGATGCCAGAGGTGCCGTCTTGATTCTCGATTCCCGCGGATGCGCTGCTGGTTTGTGTCCCGGTGAAGGAGCCGTAGTGCACGGTAATTGAGCTCTGTCCTTCGTACAGACGAATCTGGAAGCTCAGCTGGCTGCCACTGCCCCGAGCGACGTTCTTCCATTGGACGACGAATACGCGGGTCGGTGCTTCTCCCAATGTGGCGGTGCCAATCTCGGCACCCGCGGGGCGGGCGTCCAAGTCGTCCCACCATGGAGCGACCATACCCGTCGGTAAGCTTGTGCTCGGAATAGATCGGTTGCTGTGATGAGCGCCGGTAAAGGGCTCGAACCCGACGATGCCATTGACGCTAACCGACAGCTCTTCGTATGTCTCACCGTAGAAGACGACTGGGAAGGGCAAGTCGATTCTTGTGTTCCCATCCCAAGTCCCATTTATTGCGTCAAGCGCCATCACCTCGCTGAGCTCTTCATAGGGACTGGGCGTCTTTACGGCCGAGTAGACCCATTCGCTCGACCAGGCCTCGGCGGGAACCAGAAGGACTGCGAGAATCAGGCCGAAAACCGGCCGGCGCCGGCTTCCGGCTAGGGCGAGAGTGAGCAACGCGAGCAAGAGGGAGGCTGCCATCCATTCGCTGCCGCCGACGCTCTTGCAGCCCACTGATTGTACCGGGTCCTCTTGTAGGGCCTGGGACGTCTCGTCCGAGATTACCCTCAAGACATGGGCGCTCATGCCCTCCGCTCCCGCCGCATCCTGTACACGAATGCCAAAGGTGTAGGTCCCTTCGCTTCCAGCGTCCGGGATGCCCTCTATCGTTCCGGTTGTTTCGTCGAGAAGGAGCCCGGAGGGAAGGAGGCCAGATAGGATGCTCCAGTTGAAGGGCTCTCGCCCCTCGATCGAGGGCACCTCGAAAGTCTGCTCGAAGTGCTCTCCTACCTTCGCTGTCGAGTTGTCGTCGCCAATGATTGTAAGCCGCATTGCATCTACGTCGATCGAAAGGCTGGTTGTGTCCGAGAAGCCGGCTTCGTCTCTAGCGCGTAGGCGAAAGACGTATCGACCGGTAGCGCTGGGGGTCCCACTTATGATCCCGGAGCCCGCGGAAAGCGAGATGCCAGGCGGCAGCCGGCCGTCGACTAGAGACCATGTCACTTGACCGGTTTCTCCAACGGTCTCCATGGCTACCGGCAGGTAGAACTGACCCACCATTCCTTGTGGAAGACGAGAGTTCAGGATGGCGAAGAGGCCCGCTTCAACGACACGAAGCAAAAGGTCGCGGCAGGATCTACTCTCTTGATTGTCGAGCACGCAAATGTTTACCGAGAAGCTTCCTTGCGCCGATGTCTCTCCATGTAGCTTGCCCTCGGGATCGACGAGGATGCCGGGCGGCAGACCTTCCGCGGACCAGGTGTATGGGGGCTGGCCACCGACGGCGGCCAATCTCATCTCGTAGGGGGTGTTCTGTATGGCTGGGAGAAGAGTATCGACATCCAATGCGAGCGTGATCTGTCGCCGCACCACCCTCAGCACATAGCCGGA